>NZ_JCBANG010000095.1:0-22513 GCF_059760905.1 Achromobacter sp. 1011811831 | reverse complement strand
AAGCTCCATCTCTGTTCTTATCGACGGTCGGGGTATGTTGTGTAGAAGAACCGGCGTGTGGGCGGCGCGGCGGCCGGGGGCCGGTTGGCCCGGCCAGGCAAGTGGCGGCGGGCCACGCCCGCCGCGCGCGACCGTCAGGCGCCGTGCCGCGCCGGCTGCCCCGCATGCTCGATCTGCGGCACCGTCGAGGACTCGCTGACCGCCAGGCAGCAGATGCCGCCCAGGATCAGCACCGTGCCAAGGATCTGCGGCCAGCCGATGGGCTCGCCGAACCATACCGCCGAAATCACCAGCACCGCGACGATCTCCAGGTACGAGGCGGCGAAGGCCGGCCCGATGGGCGCGTGCTTGAGCAGCACCATCCACGTGAAGAACGCGCCCAGGTAGCCGATGAAGGCGCCGTAAATCCAGGGCTGGCCGAACACGCGCAGCAGCCAGGCCGGCGAGAATTCCAGCGGCAGCGCATGCTCGCCCGCCACCTTGAAGCTGATCTGCGCCAAGGTGTCGAACGCCATCAGCGCCAGGAAACCGATCAGATAGAAACGCCGCATTGCCTTACCCCTTCAATCCCACGATGCCCACGCCCAGCGACACCAGCAGGATGCCCAGCACCCGCATGGGCGTGAGCCGCTCGCGGAAGAAAACCCGGCCCAACAGCATGACGACCACGATGCTGATCGATCCCAGCAGCACGCCGTCCGACAGCGGCACCAGGGAGATGAACGCCAGCCACAGGACGAATTCCAGCACGTAGCAGCCGATGCCCAGCCACAGCCAGGGCCGGCGCGCCATCCGGCGCCAGCGTCCCGCGCCTTCGCCCAGCTTCGGATCGACCGCGGCGGCCTTGAAGATCAGCTGGCCCACGCTGTCGAACAGCAGGTTCAGGATCCACAGCGTCACCACCAGCGGTGTCATTGCCTCATTCCACATCGGCGCCGTCCCCTGGCTGCGCGCCCTCTACCAGCTCGGTCACGAAGGCGGCCGCGCGAGCGATGACCACCCGACGCTCGCGGTCGATGGTGATCATGTGATAACTGTCGTCCAGCAATTGCAGCGTGATGGGCGCGTTGGCGGCCCGGCGCTGGATCTCGTAGGCGTTCGACACCGAGGCGATGTCGTCATTGCGCGCGTGCATGACCAGGCAGGGCGCGCGCAGCGCCGGCATGTTGCGCAGCACCGAGCGCGCCAGCTTGTGCATTTCCACCACCGACCACCAGGGGTTGCCCGGCAGGCCCGAGGCGGCGCTGTCGCCGGCGTGCATCTGCGACACCACGCGGGCGCGCAGCGCCTCGTCCTTGATGCCGTAGGGCGGCTGTTCCATGAACACGCTGCGCCGGCCGATGCCCAGCGCGCGCATGACGGGCAGCAGGCAGGCCAGCTTGGTGTAGCGCGGCATGCTCCAGCCGTCGTGGCGGAAGGCCGGCGACAGCGCCAGCACGCCGGTGATGTGCTCGGGACGCTCCTGCGCCAATGCCAGCGCCAGCACGGCGCCCATCGACAGGCCGCCGACCACCACGCGGTCGACGCGGCGCGACAGCAGGTCGGCGCCGCGCCGCACGCTGGCCAGCCAGTCCAGCCAGCTGGTGCCGACCAGATCGTCCAGCGTGCCGCAGTGACCGGCCAGCTTGACGGCGTACACGGTGTAGCCCTGCAGGTGCAGGCCGCGCGCCAGCACCCGCATCTCGTTGGGCGTGCCGGTCAGGCCGTGGATCAGCAGGATGCCGGTGCGCGCGCGCTCGCCCTGCCCTTCGAGCAGGTATTCATCGGCCAGCATTTCCAGCGGCTCGGCGCGTTCGCGCGCTTCGCCCCGGATGTATCCCGCGCCGGGCGGCGCCAGGACGGTGGCGGCCTTGTTCATGCCGTGGACTCCTCGTTCTGGCCGGACAGGA
The DNA here is from genome assembly GCF_059760905.1 of Achromobacter sp. 1011811831. NCBI lineage: Bacteria > Pseudomonadati > Pseudomonadota > Betaproteobacteria > Burkholderiales > Alcaligenaceae > Achromobacter > Achromobacter sp. 1011811831. The sequence goes on along the minus strand of NZ_JCBANG010000095.1, from coordinate 20,624 downwards.
TCGCGGGCAGGCGCGACAGCGCCTCGTCGAAGTCGACGAAGGCGGAGTGCACGATGCCGTTGGCGCGGCAGTAATCCAGCAGCTTGGCCTTGGCCAGCACGTGCTCGGCCTTGCCCGAGACGCAGAAGTCCGAGCTGCCGTCGCCCACGTACAGCACGCGCTTGCCCGCGGCGCGCTGGCCGGCGAGCTGGCCGCACTTGCAATTGGCGCTGGCGCAGTCCGGCCGCGACCAGGGCGTTTCCAGCTTCCAGCGGCGCGGCCCGGCCGGCAGCAGCCGGTTGGCCACGATGGGCAGGTCGCCCATGCCCTCGCGCGCCAGGATGACCTGGATGGCGTAGTCCAGCCCGTCGCTGACCACCTGCACGCCGATGCCGAGCTGGCGGGCCTGATCGACGAAGCGCACGAAGCCCGGGTCGACATGGACCTGCTCCAGCGCCTCGCGCAGCTCGGCCACGCTCATGTCCAGCAACGCCACCTGGCCGCTCATGCACTCGCGCGAACCGATCTCGCCGCGCTCCCAGGCCTCTTCCAGGTCTTCCCAGCCCGGCATGCCGTGACGTTGCAGCAGCGTGTCGGTCACGTCCTGCAGGCTGATGGTGCCGTCGAAATCGCACTGAATCGTCCATTCCGGGGCGGTCGCCTTGCCACCGTTCCAGCGCACTTGCAGCTCGAAGTTGTCATTCATGGAAAGTCACTCTCACGTTTTGGCCGACGATCGCCTCTGCCGGGCCGTCGAATTCCAGGATGCACTCGACCACGCGCACCGGACCGCGCTGGGCGTCATCCTGCAGGCGGCCGTTGCCGTAGATGGGGCTGATGCGCACCAGCTTGGCCGAGGGCAAGGCGGGCGCGCCCGCCGCCGAGTCCATGTCGGACGCCACCGTGGCGCGCATGCCCACGCGCACCGAGGCGACGTAGGCGGAATTGAGTTCGGCGCGCACGATCAGCGGGCGCGCGGGCAACAGCGTCAGGGCCGGGGCGCCCGCTTCCAGGCGTCCGCCCTGCCGGGCCGTCACGCCCACGATCACGCCGTCCTCCGGCGCGCGCAGCTCGAGCTGCTGCAACGCGACCTTGGCCTGTTCCAGGCGCTGCTGCGCGACCGCCGCCTCGGCCGTGGCCACCGCCACGTCGGACTGGGCGTCGCGCAGGCGCTGCTGCGCGTCGTCGGCCTGCTGGTGCTGCGCGGCTCCGGCGCGCGCCGCCTGCGCATAGCGCGCGGCGGCCTGCTTCAGCTCGGGCAGGCGGCTCTCGGCGGCCTGCTGCCGCGCGCGGGCCAGCTTCAGCTCGGACGTGGCGACCGCGACGGCGGCCGAGGAGACCTGGCTGGCCTGCGCCAGCAGCAGCTGACCGCGCTGCACGCTGTCGCCCTCGCGCACCTTCAGGCTGGCCACCGTGCCGGCCAGCGCCGGCGCCAGCGCCACCAGCCCGCCGTCGACTTCGATCTTGCCCCGGGCGACGGCCGCCGCGCGCTGGCCGTCCCGCGCCGGCTGCCGGTCCGCCGTTTCCTTGGGATCGCTGCGCTCGGAACACGCGCTCAGCGCCAGGACCGCCACGATGAGGAGCGCGCGCCAACGCGCGCCCGACGAATGCTTCATGCTTTTGCTCCTAGTGAATCTGCGGCAATGCGCCGGTCGCTGCGTATGGCCCCGTCCTCCATGCCGACGACGCGGTCGGCATGCCGGACCAGGCGCGGATCATGGCTCACGCACAGGACCGTGGCCCCGTGGTTGCGGGCGAAGCGGTGCAGGATGTCCACGACCCGTTGGCCGTTCTCCGCGTCCAGCGCGCTGGTGGGTTCGTCCGCGAACAGCAGTTCGGGCTCCTTGGCGATGGCGCGGGCGATCGCGACCCGCTGCTTCTCGCCGCCGGACAGCTGCGCCGGACGCATGTGCGCCCGATGCGACAGGCCGACCTCTTCCAGCGCGCGGCTCGCCAGCCGGGCGCTTTCCTGGTCGCGCATGCCCAGGTAGCCCAGCGGCAGCTGGACCTGTTCCAGCGCGGTGAGCGCCGGGAACAGGTTGAAGCCCTGGAACACGAAGCCCGTGTGGTGCAGCCGGAAGCGCTCGAGGTCGCGGCGGCTCATGTCGCCCAGGTCCTGTCCCAGCGCATGGGCCTTGCCGTCGTCCGGGCTCTGCAGGCCGGACAGCAGCGACAACAGCGTGCTCTTGCCACAGCCGGACGGACCGGAAATCAGCGTCAGCTCGCCCGGATACACGGCCAGCGACAGGCCTTGCAGCACCTGCACCTTCACCACGCCGGACAGGAAGGCCTTGCCCAGCCTGAAGGCTTGCAGGCTGGGCTCGACCGTGGCCTGGACTTCCGGGGACATCGAAAAATCACGTTTCATGACCGTCTCCATCAGCGCAGCAGCAGGGCCGGATCGGTGCGGATCAGGCCGCGCACCGCCATCACGCTGGACATCAGCGCCATCAGGGCCACCAGCGCCGCGCAGCCCAGGGCCGCCGTCAGCGTCATGGCCACCGGCACGTGATAGAACACCGCCACCGCCAGCAGCAGCGCGCTGGCCACGGCCGCCAGCACCATGCCCAGGCCGCCCACCAGGCAGGCCTGCTCGATCACGACGCGGGCCAGCGCGCCTCGGCTGGCGCCGAGCGCGTTGAGCGTGGCGTACTCGCGCGCCGACGCCGCCACCACGGCCGCGAAGGACTGGTTGGTGATCACCGCGCCGACCAGGCAGACGATCAGGGCCATGAACAGCACGGCCATGCCCGCGCCCGTATCCAGCAGCCAGTACTGCTGCGAGCGCTGGGCGAATTCCTGGGCCGTCCAGACCTGCAGCGGACCGAAGCTGGCTTCGCTTTGCGCCAGCCGCGCCTGCACCGCCGGCGCCCGCGAAGGATCGGCCAGTCGCGCCACGTAATAGGTGCTGCCCCGGCCGGCCTGCGGCCCGCCAATGACGCGCGCCGAATCCAGCGAGGCCAGCACGTTCACGCCGCCCAGGCCGCGCAGTCCCGCGATCGCGGCGACCACGCGCACCGGGTGCCCGTTGATCCAGGCCTTGCCGCCTTCCGCCACGCCCAGCGATTCCAGGTCGGCCGAATCGACGATCACCGCCCCCGGCTCGCGCAGGCGCTTGCGCAGGTCCGGCGACAGCAGCTTCGAGAACAGCATGGCGTCGGGGCCGACGGCAATGCCGGACAGGTAGATCGACACGCTGCCGGCGTCGACGCTCTCGGGCGTCCAGTCGCCATCGACCCACTGGTAGGGCTCGACCGCCACCACCTCGGGATCCATGCGCAGCCGCATCTCGGCGTCGGCGCTGACCGCGCGGCCGAAATTGACGCTCTGCGTGCCGGGATAGCCGGCCCAGAGATCGGCCGACGAGGCGTTCACGTACAGCGCCGAGGCGCCGAAGATGCCCAGCACCAGCGCCGCCTGCACCACCAGCATCAGGCCGGAGAAGCCGACCGCCAGCACCACGGGCACGAAGCGCCGCCATTCGTAGACCAGGGTCTTGCGCGCCAGGGCGATCATGGACGCACCTGCTGCGGTTGTTGCGGTTGTTGCGGTTGCTGCGGGTGTTGTTCCTGTTGTTCCGGCTGCGGCGCCAGCGGCGCGCCGCCCAGCGCCTTGTACAGCGCGACGAAGGCCAGGGTCCGCGCGCCGCGCGCCAGCGTCACGTCGGACTGCGCCTCGAGCAGCGCGCGCCGGCCCTCCAGCCCGTCGAAGGGGCTGGACAGGCCGAGCGACGCCAGCTTGCGCTGCGAGCCGGCGCGCCGGTCCAGCACCCGCCGCGCCTCGTCCAGCGCGGCGATGCGCTCGCGTTCGCGAGCCAGCGCGGACAGCGATTCCTCGACTTCCGACACGCCGGACAGCACCGCCTTGCGGTAGCCGGCCAGCGCCGCGGCGATGCCCTGCTCGCCGGCCTTGACCTGCGCCTGGCGGGCGCCCCAGTCCCAGAGCGGAATATCGATCGTGGGACCGCCGGCCGGAACGAAGTTGTTGTTCGAGCGGTGGTTCTGCGTCATGTTGTAGGCGTACAGCATCGAACCGCCCAGGCTCAGGCGCGGATACAGCGCCGAGCGCGCCATGCCCAGCCTTGCGGCGGCCCGAAGCACTTCGGCTTCGGCCTCGCGGATGTCCGGACGGGTGCGCAGCAGATCGGCCGGCACTTCTCCCAGGGCGAAGCCGGGCAGGCCCTGCGACGGCGCCACCGCGCTCCAGCCGGGATCCGGCGCGTCGCGGCCCAGCAGCAGCGCCAGCGCGCGCGCCGACCGGTCGGCCGCCAGGCGCATCGACGCCAGCGCGGCCAGGGTGCGCTGCCGGCGCACGCTGGCCGTGTCGGCGTCCTGCGGCGTGCCCAGGCGGGTATTCAGCCGCACCTGCGCCAGCCGCTCGGCCTCGCGGTCCAGCTCGGCCATCTGCGTCAGCAGCGCGATCTGGCCGTTGGCCACGCCCAGGTCGAGGTAGTTGCGCACCACGGCCGCGACCACCGACACGCGCAGGCCCTGCTCGCGGGCGGCGGCCAGGTCGGCGTCCGCGCCTGCCTGCAGCTTGCTGCTCTCGGCCGCGCCGAACAGGCCCAGCTCCCAGACCATGTCGATACTGGCGTGGAAATAGGAGTCCTTGGCCTGGGCGTCCTGCACCGGGCGGGCGCCGGCCGTGAAACCCGGCAGGTAGCGCGAGCGCCAGCGGCCGGCGACTTCGCGCTCGCCCTGCAGCAGGCGCGCGGATTGTTCCAGGTCCAGGTTGCGCCGCAGCGCCTCCTCGACCAGCGCGTTCAGCCGGGGATCGTCCAGCGCCGTCCACCAGGACCGCAAATCGACCGCGCGCGCACCCTCGCCGGCCGCCTGGGACCAGGCGCCGGGCACCTGCGCCGGCAGCTCCGGCACGGGCACCGACATGCAGCCCGACAGGAGCGCGCTTGCCAGCAGCGCGGCGCAGCGGAGTTTGAACGATTCAGGACAGCGATGCATGGGTATCTATGGCGTATCGGACGGCGGCAGCCGTCACGGTTGGCTGGATAACATTGCCAGCATGCCCCCGCGACGTTGCGGGGCCATGCAGGGTTTATGGAGAATTGATGGACGCGGCCGGGCGCATCACGCGAGGGACGCCTGCCGGCGCCCCGCGGACGCATTCGCGTCCCGGCTCATCACGGGAAAGCAGACCTGGATGCGCATGCCGCCGCGCACCGAGCAATCCGCCAGCACCGATCCGCCCTGCTGGTCCACCAGCGCGTGCACGATCGACAGTCCCAGGCCCGAACCGCCATGCATGGCGCTGGGCTGGTGGGGAAAGCGTTCGAACGGGCGGTCGCGCATGGACGCCGGCAAACCCGGCCCCGCGTCGCTCACCGCCAGCACGGCCTGTCCGGCATGGATGCGCACTTCCACGCCGATCCAGCGCCCGCTGGCCGCGTGGCGCAAGGCGTTTTCCACGAGGTTGGCGAAGATCTGGCGCAGCCGGTCCGGGTCGGCCATGATCAGCTTGCCCTGCGCGGCGGCTGGCAGCTGCGTGTCCACCTCGAAGCCCTTCTCGGCCAGCCTGGCCTCGAAGCCGGCCAGCGCGTCGCCGACCAGCGCCACCAGATCCACGGGCCGGGTCTGCAGCGACAGCCGGCCGACCGAGGCCAGCGACAGCGTGTGCACGTCCGCGACCAGGCGCCCCAGGTGCAGGGACTGGTCCAGCAGGCCGCGCATTTCGTCGTCGCTGACCGGGATGACGCCGTCGCAGATCGCGTGCAGGCGGGCGCTGAGCACCGCGATGGGCGTGCGCAGCTCGTGCGAGATGGAGGCCAGCGTCACGCGTTGTTCCCGGTCCAGGGTTTCGAGCGAATCGATCATGTGATTGAAATCCCGCACCATTTCGGCCATTTCGCCGCGTGCCTTGCCCACATGGGCCCTTACCGTGAAATCCCCCAGCGCCACCCTTGTGGCCGCCGCGGCCATCGAATCCAGCGGCAGGGTGATCACCTTCGAAATGAAGAATCCGGACGCCAGGCCCAGCGGCAGGCCGAGCAGCACGGTGAACAGCAGCGCGAGCTTTTCGCCGCGCATGGGATCCACCACCCAATACTCGGCATAGATCTGCATCGCGCGCGGCCCGTCCTCCAGGCCGCGCTCCGAGAGATCTTCCAGCTCGGCCCGCACTTCCACCGGCAGCGACTTCTCGAACGCGCGATGCTCGTAGTTCCAGAACAGGACCAGGCTGCCGGCGAGCACGGCCAGCAGCAGGGTCATGGTGACCGAGACCGCCAGTCCGAAGCGGATCCAGATGCGATCTAGTTTTCGCGCCATAGGCGGTATCCGACGCCGCGCACGGCCTCGATCATGTCGGCCTGCCCGACCGCGTGCAGCTTGCGCCGCAGCTTGGAGATGTGCGAATCGATGACCCGCTCCAGCGCGTCGCTTTCCGGCAGGCAGTGCTCGATCAGGAATCCGCGCGAAAAGCAGCGCCGAGGCTGGGATGCCAGGCAGGCCAGCAGGCGGAACTCGGTCAGCGTCAATTGCAGCGGCACGGAGCGCCCGCCGCCCACATGCGCGACCGCGACGTGGTCCTGCTCGTCGATCTCGATGCCGCCGACGCGGATGGGCGCGGCGTTCGCATGCGCCCCCGCGCGCCGCAGCACGGCCCGCAGGCGCGCCACGACCTCGGCGGGATTGAAGGGCTTGACGACATAGTCGTCCGCGCCCAGGCGCAGCCCCAGCAGCTTGTCGACGTCATCGGCCAGCGCCGTGACGATGATGACGGGGGTCTGGCCTTCGTCGCGGATGGCGCGCAATACGTCCAGCCCGTCCATGCCCGGCAGGTTCACGTCCAGCAGGACCGCGTCGGGACGCAGCTCGCGGAACAGCCGCATGGCCTCGACGCCGTCCATGGCGGTGCAGGTGCGAAAGCCGTCGCGGCGGAGATAGGCCTCCAGGACGCCGACGATTCCCGGCTCGTCCTCTGCCACGAGGACAAGCCGCTCCGTGAAGGTGTTCAGGGATGGATTGGGGAAAGACATGGTTTTGCTGCAGGCGTTTGGCATCGGCGGCGTGTCGGCCGGCGGCAAGCTGGCCGGAACTGCGCCGCCCTGCTTGCCCGCCCAGGTCGAACTTTCGACCAGACCGGTTACGGATGCCAGGGTGCTGTCACGTTTCATTCAGGAATCGACAAGGAATCTTTGTGATTTTGTAAAGTTCTATCCATCTTCCCGCCCCCCCATAGGCGCCGGGCCAATCCCGGCCATCTGCCATTCTGTTCGGGCCGGGCCGCGCAGGCCGGGCCTCGCAGGCCGGGCCGCGCAGGACAAAGCCGCGCCTGCCTGACGGCCTCGCGGCGTCGGCTTCGCGGCAACTTCAGTTCCCAGGCGTAAATCCGCTCCCCGGACACAAAATGGTAATAATTCTTATTCTATAGCGAGCCTTCCCCTCAGGCTCTCCTGCAGCAGGTGAGGATATCGCGAACACCTTTCAAATTGCATCCTCGATCGACGGAATGTAGGTCGAAAACCACGTTCGGTCCGACGGCTTGACGCAGCGCATACTGAAATAGTTTCTCCACACGTGGCGATCGCACCCCTGGCAGGGGCGCGATCGCCTGCGGCGCACGAGACCGGCCGGCTAGCCGCCTGCGCCTAGCCCTTTTTTCTTCGCCAACAGCCTGGCCTGTTTCCAGAAGGCCGCCGCCGCCGGGGACAGCCGGCTCTCGTTCAGGCAGGCCAGGCCGACCCGCCTGGAGGTCGCCGGCCGTATCGGCTTGTAGGCCACGCCCGCATATTGCTCCGGCAGCGCCAGCGAGGCCACCACCGACACGCCCTCTCCCCGGGCCACGAAATCGAGGATGGACAGCATCTGGGACAGCTCGTGCCTGACCGTGGGCGCGACCTCGGCGCGGGAGAACATCCTGGCCACCAGCCCCTGCGAGCCGGCGTGCGTCAGGATGAACGGATGACGCGCCAGCTGGTGGGCGTCCACCGTATCCACCCCGGCCAGCTCATGGCCGACGGGCACCACCGCCACCAGCTCGTCCAGCGCGATCGCCACCGTGTCGAACTCGGGCTTGGGCAGCGTCACCACGCCGATCTCCAGGCGCCGCTCGATCAGGTCCTGCTCGATCTCGGCGTCGGCCTTCTCGAACACCCGCAGGTCGATGCCCGGATACAGCCGCCTGAACTGCCCCAGCAGCGGCGGCAAGAGGCGCAGCGACGAACTCAGGCCGAACGAGCCGATCTTCAGCACGCCGCTCTTCAGGCCCACGCTGGCGCTGGCGGTGGCCTGGATCAGGTGCAGCGCGGCGAACAGGTCGCGCACATGGGGCAGGACCTGCTGCCCCGCGTGCGTCAGCTCCACGCGCGGCGCGTTGCGGTCGATGAGCTGCACGCCCAGCGTGGTTTCCAGCGCGCGCAGGGCATGGCTGGTGGCCGAAGGCGTCATGCCGATCTTCGCGCCGGCGCTGGCGATGCCGTCCGCGCTGGCCAGCGCGAGCAGCAATTCCAGCTGCCGCAGGGTCGGGGAATCGGGTCCCAGGGGCATATTCATATTGAATTCAAATTCAATTGAGATTGAACAGTGTGAATCCTAGACTAATTCAACCCATCCAGGAACGCTCACATGCTCTCTCCCGTCATCTCCGCCCTGCGCCCGTCCCCGATCCAGGTGATGGCCGAAAAAACCCGGCAGGCCATCCAGCAAGGCCGGCAGGTCGTCGACATGACGCTGGGCGAGCCGGATTTCCCGACCCCGGCCCACATCGGCGCGGCGGCCATGCGCGCCATCCAGGATGGCGCCACGCGCTACACGCCGATCAACGGCACGCCGCGCCTGCGCGAGGCGATCGTTGCCAAGTTCAAGCGCGAGAACGGCATCGACTGCGCGCCGGCCGACATCAGCGTGGCCGCCGGCGGCAAGCAGGTGATCTACCAGGCCTTCCTGGCCACGCTCAGCCCCGGCGACGAAGTGCTGATTCCCGCGCCGTACTGGGCATCCTATGGCGACATCGTCGCGATGAACGGCGGCGTGCTGCGGCCGATCATGACCTCGCCCGACCAGGGCTATGCGCTCGCCCCGGAAGACCTGGCCGCCGCCATCACGGACCGGACCAAATGGCTGGTGCTCAATTCGCCCAGCAACCCGAGCGGCACCGCCTATAGCCGCGAGCAGCTGCGGGCCTGCGCGGACGTGATCCGCGCCAGCCGCAACCAGCGCTTCCTGGTGCTGGTGGACGACATCTACGAACACATTCTTTACGACGGGCGCGAGCGCTGCACGCTGGCCCAGGTCGCGCCCGACCTGGCGGACCGCATCCTGACCGTGAACGGCGTGTCCAAGGCCTATTCCATGACGGGCTGGCGGCTCGGCTACGCCTGCGGCCCCCGGCCGCTGATCGAGGCCATGACCAAGGTGCAGATGCAGATCAATTCGCACGCCTCGTCGATCACCCAGGCCGCGGCCGTGGCCGCGCTGGAAGGCCCGCAGGACGAAGTCGCGCGTCGCCGCGCCGTGTTCCAGCAGCGGCGCGACAAGCTGCTTGAAGCCTTCGCCGGCATCCCCGGCCTGCGCACGCCCAGGCCCGAGGGCGCGTTCTATCTGTTCCCCGACGCGCGCGCCTGCATCGGCAAGTCCACGCCCGCCGGAGAGCGCATCGCCGACGACGTGGCGCTGGCGTCCTACCTGCTCGACAGCGGCGTCGCGCTGGTGCCCGGCTCGGGCTTCGGCATGCCGGGATTCCTGCGCCTGTCCTACGCCACGTCGGACGACCAACTGGAGATCGCCGCCCGGCGGCTGGCGCAGGCCCTGAACGGCCTGGGCTGAACCGCCCCGCTTTCCGTCACACGGCGGCGCGCCCGCACCCGCGCCGCCCCACTCCCAGCCCGGCGGCCACCGCCGCCCCGCATCAACCGTCATCGATTGCAAGGTCATCATGTCTACCGTCTCCCAAATCATCGGCCAGCGCCTGCACGCGGCGGGCTGCCGCCACGCCTTCGGCATTCCCGGCGGCGAAGTCCTTTCCGTGATGAAAGGCCTGGATGAAGCCGGCGTGAACTTCACGCTGGTCAAGCACGAGAACTCCGGCGGCTTCATGGCCGAGGGCGCGTTCCATCGCGACGGCGCGCCCGGCGTGCTGGTGGCGACGCTGGGCCCGGGCGTGGCCAACGCCGTCAACGTGGTCGCCAACGCGCTGCAGGACCGCGTGCCGATGCTGTTCATCACCGGCTGCGTGGACGAGGACGAGGCCGCCACCTACACGCACCAGGTGTTCGACCACGCCGCGCTGATGCGGCCGATCACCAAAGCCTCGCTGCGCGTCACGGCCGGCGCTGTCGAGGCCATCATCGACAAGGCGCTGGCCATCGCCACCGACGACCCGCCCGGCCCGGTGCACCTGGACGTGCCGATCAGCGTGGCCGTGCAGGAAGCGCCGCCCGCCCGGGGCACGCGCCGCAGCAAGCCGGCGCCGGCCGCGCCCGCGCCCACCCGCGAGCTGGAAACCGCCCGCGCCTGGCTGGCCCAGGCGCGCCGGCCGGTCGTGATCGCCGGCGTCGAGGCGCTGCACCACCACGCCGAGGCCGAGGTCCGCGCGCTGGTCGAAGAACTACGCATCCCGCTGGTAACTACTTACAAGGCCAAGGGCATCGTCGATGAACGGCACGAGCTGGTGATCGGCGGCATGGGCCTGTCGCCGCAGGCCGACAAGATCGTGCTGCCCGTCATCCGCGACGCCGATCTCATCATCCTGGCCGGCTACGACCCGATCGAAATGCGCGCGGGCTGGCGCAACATCTGGGCGGACGACGCCCGCGTCATCGACATCGCCGCGACCCGCAACACGCACTATATGCACCAGTCCGCGCTGAGCTTCGTCGGCAGCGTCAAGCACAGCCTGCAGGCGCTGACGCAGGGCCAGCGCCCGGCGTCCCAGTGGACCGGCAATGAAGTGTCCGAGATCCGCCAGGCGCTGGCCCGCGTCTATCGCGCGGACGAGGAATGGGGGCCGGCGGCCATCGTGGACGTGGCGCGGGCCGAGCTGCCGGACGACACGCTCGCGTCCGTGGACAGCGGCGCGCACCGCATCCTGCTGTCGCAGGTGTGGAACTGCTACGAGCCGCGTTCGCTGATGCAGTCCTCGGGCCTGTGCACCATGGGCTGCTCGCTGCCGCTGGGCATCGGCGCCAAGCTCGCCGACCCGACGCGGCCGGTGGCGGTGTTCACTGGCGATGCCTGCCTGGAGATGACGCTGGGCGAACTGGCCACCGCGCGCGACGCGGCCACGCCGGTCATCGTCTTCGTGTTCGCCGATGAATCGCTGTCGCTGATCGAAATCAAGCAGCGCGCCAACGGCCATCCCAACCTGGGCGTCGATTTCGCCGGCACGGATTTCGCCGGCATCGCGCGCGCCATGGGCGGCCAGGGCTTCGACGTGCGCAGCCGCGTCGAGCTGGCCACAGCCATCCGCCAGGCGCTGGCCTCGTCCAGCTTCTCGCTGATTTCGTGCCGCCTGCCCAGGAAGGCCTACGACGGCCGCATCTAGAGGAACACAAGAGACAAGCAAGACCCCGGCGCAATCCGAAGCCCCGCAGCACGCATAAACAAGGGGCTCGCGCCACCACGCCCTGGAGGAGGGACAAGCATGAAACGCCGTCATTTCCTGGCCGCCTGCGCCGCCGCGCTGGCCGCCGCCTCGCCCGCGCTGCGGGCGCAAGACCGGATCGTCAAGATCATCGTGCCGTTCGCCCCGGGCGGATCGGCGGACCTGATCCCCCGCATCATCGCGCAGGCGATGTCCGAGCACCTGGGCGAGACGGTCATCGTCGAGAACCGGGCCGGCGCCGGCGGCGCGGTGGGCACGTTGCAAGTGGCCCGCGCCGCGCCGGACGGCCTGACGCTGGGCGTGGCCACGGTCAGCACCCACGCCATCCAGCCGGCGGTCGCGGCCAGGCCGGCCTACGATCCGCTGCAGGGCTTCGCGCCGATCTCGAACCTGGCCAGCGTGCCCAACATCATCTCGGTCAACCCGAAGATCCCCGTCGACAGCATCGCGGCGCTGACGCAGCTGGCCAGGAACGGCGGCCGCGAGCTGACCTACGGTTCGCCCGGCGTGGGCTCGCTCGGCCACATGATGGGCGAGCTGCTGGCGCAGGCCACCGGCGCTCCGCTGCGGCACGTGCCCTACCGGGGCGCGGGGCCGGCCCTGCAGGACACCATCGCCGGGCACGTCGACATGCTGTGCGACAACCTGCCCGCGTCCATGCCGCACGTGCAGGAAGGCCGGCTGCGGGCGCTGGCCATCGCCTGGCCCTCGCGCAACCCGCAGCTGCCGGCCGTGCCCACCTTCGCCGAAGTCGGCATCCCCAGGCTGAACGACCCCGCCTGGTTCGGCCTGGTCGCGCCGGCCGGCACGCCCCCCGAGCGGGTCGCGCGCCTGCAGGCCGCCGCCGCGTCCGCGCTGCGCCGCGCCGACATCGCCGCCCGGCTGGCCGAACTGGGCGCGGTGGCCCAGGGCAGCACCGCGGCCGATTTCGCCGGCCAGATCCGCGCGGAGCTGGAGAAGTGGCGGCAGGTGGCCCGCGCGGCCCACATCTCGCTGGAGGCCTGACCGTGATGCCCATGCTCGACGCCTCCACCGATTGCTCGGCCGCCGCGCTGTCCTGGCTGGCAACGCTGATCGCCTTCCCGACGATATCCGGCAGCAGCTCGAACCTGGACCTGCTGCGCCTGGCGGAGCAGGCGCTGCGCGCGCGCGGCTTCGCGGTCCGCTACACCTACAGCCCGGACGGCAAGCGCGCCAACCTGTACGCCAGCCATGGCGGCGCCACCGGCGGCATCCTGCTGTCCGGCCACACGGACGTGGTGCCGGTGGCGGGACAGGACTGGTCGCGGCCGTCCTTCACGCTGACCGAGGACGGCGAGCGCCTGTACGGGCGCGGCGCCTGCGACATGAAGGGCTTCCTGGCCTGCGTGCTGGCGGTGCTGCAACGCATCGACCTGGCCGCGCTGCGCCAGCCGGTCCACGTCGCGTTCACCTACGACGAGGAAATCGGCTGCGTGGGCGTGCGCGGGCTGATCAAGGACCTGGCCGAAGCCGGCATCCGCCCGGCGGCCTGCATCGTCGGCGAGCCCACCCGCATGGCCGTCATCCGCGCGCACAAGGGGCGCCAGGCCTGGCGCTGCTGCGTCCAGGGCCGCGCCGCGCATTCCTCGCTCAGCGGCACGGGCGTGAACGCCGCCGAGACGGCCTGCGAGCTGGTGGCGGACATCGCGCGCCAGGCGCGCCAGCTGCAACGCGACGAGGTCGACGAGAACTTCCTCGTGCCCCACTCCACCATGGCCGTGTGCCGCGTGCACGGCGGCACCGCGACCAACGTCATCCCCGAGGCCGCGGAGTTCGACTTCGACCTGCGCTTCCTGCCCTCGACCGATCCCGAGCGCGCGCTGGCGCCCGTGCATGAGCGCGCCGCCGCGCTGCAGGCCGGCATGCGGGACCGGGAACCCGAGGCCCGCATCACACTGGAACGCAGGACCGCCGTGCCGGCGCTGACCGCCCGCCCGGACGAGGACCGCCTGGTGCAGGCGCTGTTCGCCGCCGGCGCGGCCGGCGGCAGCCATGTCGCCTTCACCACCGAGGGCGGCCTGTACCAGGCGGCCGGCATCCCCACCGTCATCTGCGGGCCGGGCGACATCGCCCAGGCGCATACCGCCGACGAATTCGTCCTGCGTTCCCAGCTCGCCGCCTGCGAAAGCGTGCTGGAACGCGCGCTGCTGGCCTAGGATCGGAGATGCGGGCCGCGAACAGGAACACCGGCCCCGGCGCCCGCCGGGCCATGAACACCCGACAAGGAGACTGGCGATGCCGCCGGAAAATGCCTCTGCGCTGAAAGGCGTGCGCGTGCTGGACCTGTCCCGCATCCTCGCGGGCCCCAGCGCCACCCAGTTGCTGGGCGACCTGGGCGCGGACGTGGTCAAGGTCGAGAAACCCGGCGAGGGCGACGACACGCGCAAATGGGGTCCGCCCTACATCCACGACCGCGACGGCCGCGCCACCGACGAAAGCGCGTATTACCTGAGCGCCAACCGCAACAAGCGCTCCATCGCGATCGACATCGCCACGGACGCGGGCCGCGCGCGGCTGGAGCAGCTGCTGCAGCGCGCCGACGTGCTGGTCGAGAACTACAAGGTCGGCGGCCTGGCCAAGTACGGACTGGACTACGCCAGCCTGAAGCAGCGCCATCCCCGGCTGGTCTATTGCTCCATCACCGGCTTCGGCCAGACCGGCCCCTACGCCTCGCGCGCGGGCTACGACTTCCTGATCCAGGGCATGGGCGGCATCATGAGCCTGACCGGCGATCCCGAGGGCGAACCGATGAAGGCGGGCGTGGGCATCGCCGACGTCATGACCGGCATGTACGCCGCCGTCGGCATCCTGGCCGCGCTGCGCCACCGCGATCTCACCGGCCAGGGCCAGCACATCGACATCTCGCTGCTGGACAGCCAGATCGCCTGGCTGGTCAACGCGGGCACCAACTTCCTGGCCTCGGGCGCCGTGCCCAGGCGCCTGGGCAACGGCCATCCCAACATCGTGCCCTACCAGGTCTTCGACGCGGCGGACGGCCCGATGATCCTGGCGGTGGGCAACGACGCGCAGTTCCGCCGCTTCTGCGAAAGCGCGGACATCGCCGCGCTGGCCGACGACGCCCGCTACGCCACCAACGTCGCCCGCATTGCGCACCGCGACGAGCTGTGCCGGCAGATACAGGCGGCGCTGGCGCGGCGCGCGCGCGCCGACTGGCTGGCGCGGCTGGAAGCGGTGGGCGTGCCCTGCGGCCCCGTCAACAACCTGCGGGACGTGTTCGACGATCCCCACGTCCAGGCGCGCGGCGCGCATCTGCGCATGCCCTGCGACTGGGCCGAACACGGCGAGCTGAACCTGCTGGCCAATCCGCTGAAACTTTCCGCCACGCCGGTTTCCTACCGCCAGCCGCCGCCCAGGTTGGACGAGCATGCCGCGCAGGTGCTGGCCGACTGGCTGGGCCACGCATCGGCCACGCCCCCCAACGATCACAAGGAGCAATCATGACCCGACTCTCTCCCGAGCAGCTGTCGCTGCGGCAGCGCGCCCGCGAACTGGCGCAGGACGTATTCAAGCCCACGGCGGCGGCGACCGACCAGTCCGAGCAATATCCCTGGGACAACGTGCACCAGCTGCGCGACCACGGCTTCATGGGCATGACGATCCCGCGCGAGTACGGCGGCCAGGGGCTCGACTACCTGGACACCGTGCTGGTCGTGGAGGAAATGGCCAAGGCCTGCGCCACCATGGGCCGCATCACGGTCGAGGCCAACATGGGCGCGATCGGCGCCATCATGCAGTACGGCACGCCCGAGCAGAAACGGCTCGCGGCGGGCTGCGTGCTGTCCGGCGACAAGCCCGCCATCTGCATCTCCGAGCCGCGGGCCGGCAGCGCCGCCAGCGAGATGGGCACGCGCGCCGAGCGCAAGGGCGACGACTACATCCTGAACGGCGAGAAATACTGGATCACCGGCGGCGGCGTGTCGCGCCTGCACCTGATCTTCGCGCGCGTGTTCGACGGCGGCGTCGACCAGGGCATCGGCGCCTTCATTCATGTGCGCGATCCGGATGGCGACGGCAGGGGCCTGGAGATCGCCAAGCGCTCCTACGCCATGGGCGTGCGCGGCATCCCCGAGACCTACATCAACTTCCGCGACCTGAAGGTGCACAGGTCCATGCTGGTCGCGCCGCCGGAAGGCCTGAAGCGCGGCTTCGCCGGACTGATGCAGGCCTATAACGCGCAGCGCGTCGGCGCCGGCACCGTGGCGCTGGGCATCGCCCAGGGCGCGTTCGAGGAAGCGGTGGATTACGCCAGGCAGCGCCAGCAGTTCGGCCGCCCCATCGCGGAGTTCCAGGGCCTGCAATGGATGATCGCGGACATGGCGATCCAGCTGAACGCCGCGCGCCACATGCTGCACGCGGCGGCGACCAGCGGCACCGCCGAGACCTTCGGCTTTCCGGACCTGTCGATGGCGGCGCAGGCCAAGGTGATCGCGGCGGAAACGGCCAACCGGGTCACGAACGACGCGCTGCAACTGCACGGCTCTTCCGGCTACGGCCGCGACCTGCCGATGGAGCGGCACGTGCGCGACGCGCGCATGTTCACCATCGCCGGCGGCACCGCGCAGATCCTGCGCACGCAGATCGCGTCCGCCGTGCTGGGGATGAAGCTGCCGCAGACGCGGGACGGGTATCTCAAGCAGCGTTGAGGCGGCGCGTGGCGGGCGTGGCCCGGGACACCCGGGCTTTACAAGAATAATAATGATTTGCAATAATCGCCGGTTTCGCCCCAGGCCCTCACGCCCCGCCCCCGCATGCGCCGGACCCGTCCCACCGAACACGGTTGGCTCGCCTACTATCGCGAGCTGCTGGGAACATGGCGGCGCAAGGCGCAAGGCCCGGGCGATGTCGAGGACTCCGCGCACGACGCCATCGCCAATATGCTGGAGGGCGACGTGTCCGCCATCCGCAATCCCCGCGCCTACCTGCACCGCAGCATCCATCACGGGCTGATCAGCCGCCACCACCGGCAGCAGCGCGAGGCCGCCGTGCCGCTGCACGACCTGGCCGAGGACGAGCATCCCGCCCACGAGGATCCCGAGGCCAACGTGCGCACCGCCCAGCTGTCGCGCGCGCTGATGGAGGCGCTGGCCGAGCTGCCGCAGCCCTGCGCGGCCGTGTTCGCCTGGCACCGCCTGGAAGGCCGCAGCGTCGCGGAAATCGCGGCCCAGCTCGGCCTGTCGAACAGCAGTGTGGAAAAATACCTGACGCGCACCATGCGGCACCTGCATGCGCGGCTGCGCCCGTTCTCCCAATGACATGAAGGACCACGCCGACCCGCCGTCCCGCCCGCGCGGAACCGCCGCGATTTCACCCATGTTCCCGGACACGCATCATGGACACCTCTGACGCCCGCCGCCCGCCGGCCGATCCGCTGGACGCGGCGGCCTACTGGTTCGCCCGCGACAGCGGCGGCCTGATGTCGGCCGCCGAGCGGATCGAGTTCGACGCCTGGCGCCGCGCCGATCCCGCGCATGAACGCGCCTACCGCGAAATGCTGGACACCTGGGCGCTGACGCGGGCCGTGCCCGACCACAAGCTGCGCCCGCTGCTGCGGCCGGCGGCGCCGGAGCGCCGTTTCTCGCCGGGCCGCCGCCGGCTGGCCTGGGGCCTGGGCGCCAGCGCCTGCGCCGCCGCTGCCGTGGGCCTAGCCTCGCCCGGCTGGTGGCCCGCTTCGACGCTGCCCGCGCAGCGCTACGCCACCGCGCGCGGCGAGCGGCGCCGCGTCGACCTGGAGGACGGCTCCGTCCTCACCTTGAATACCGGCACGCAGGCCGAGGTGCGCTACACGCGTTCCGAGCGGCGGGTCACCCTGCTCCCCGGCGGCGAGATCATGCTGGAAGTATCGCCGGACGCGTCCCATCCCTTCATCGTCGACACCGAGATCGGCCGCGTGCGCGTGACCGGCACGCGTTTCAACGTCCGCCACGACGGCGGCCAGATGGCGGTCGCGGTGGAATCCGGCTCGGTCGAGGTCATTGCCGGCCCGTGGTGGAACGGACAGCGCGTCAAGCTGCCGGCCGGCTACGGCGTGCGCATGGCCGGCGGCGGCGAGACGGTGCGCATCCAGCCGGTGGATGTGGCCACGCTGACCGCCTGGCGCCAGGGCAAGGCGGTGTTCAACGACACGCCGCTGGCCGAGGTGGCCCGGGAAATCAACCGCTACCGCGCACAAGCCATCCAGGTCGCGCCCGCGCTGGCCCGCGTGCGCATCTCCGGTGTCTTCGACGTGGACGACACCGGCGCCTTCCTCAAGGCCCTGCCGGCCCTGGTGCCGCTGAGGGTCCAGCCCCGCGCCGACGGCGGCGCCGACCTGCTGGCGCGCTGAACTGCTGCGCCGCGCCGTCCGCCCGGCGCCGGCATCGGGGATGGACGCTCAAGCGGGCGCCGGGCATCCACGCTGACGGGCTGGCGGGTTGGCGGGTTGGCTGGTTGGCTGGCTGGTGAAGATACATATTGTTTCCAATTTGATATGAGAATTATTCCGGGTTTTTCGTTCTGCCCGCTCATACCTAATAACGGCGGCAGTTGCCGCCGCCAGCCCCCGCCCTGACGGCCAGCCGGCCCGCATGGCCCAGAACGAACGATCATCGTGACCAGACCCGACGCCCGCCTTTCCGCCCGCGCCCCGCGCCGTGGCGCTCCCCTTCCCGCCGCGCTCAACGCGCTCGCCCTGTCCATGGCCTTGGCATTCGCCGCCGCGCCGCACGCCGTCCAGGCGCAGGGCGCCGCGCCCGTCAAGATCAGCATCGCGGCCCAGCCGCTGGACAAGGCGCTGCTGCAATTCGGCCAGCAGACCCGGCTGCAGGTCTATTTCCTGCCGGAAGCGGTGCGCGACCTGAAGGCGCCCGCCGTCTCGGGCTCGCTGACCGCGCAGCAGGCGCTGGACCGCCTGCTGGCTGGTTCCGGCCTGGCGGCCCGCATCGAAGGCAACACCGCCGTCATCGCGCCCGCGCCCGCCGAAACCGCGACGCTGTCCGCCGTGCCGGTGTATGGCGACGGCCGTAGCGAAGCCGTCGAAGGCCTGGTCGCGCGCCGCAGCCGCACCGGCACCAAGACCGACACGCCGCTCAACGAGATCCCGCAGACCATCAACGTGGTCACCGCGCAGCAGATGGAGATGACCGGCGCGACCGACATCAACCAGGCGCTGCGCTACATTCCGGGCTTCTCCAGCTACGGCTCGGAAAACCGCTCGGACTGGTATTCGGTGCTGCGCGGCTTCACGCCCACGGCCTACGTGGACGGCCTGCAGGTGCCCAAGACCCTGAACCTGGCCAGCTGGCGCGTCGAGCCCTACACCATCGACAGCATCACGGTGCTGCGCGGGCCGACCTCGGTGCTGTACGGCCAGGGCGATCCCGGCGCCATCGTCGACGTGCAGAGCAAGCTGGCCAACGGCGACCGCATCCGCGAGATCGAGGTCCAGGTCGGCAACTACGCGCGCAAGCAGCTGGCGTTCGACATCGGCGACACCGCCAACAGCGACGGCACGCTGTCCTACCGCCTGATCGGCGTGGGCCGCGACGGCAATTCGCAGACCGGCCCCAACAAGGACGGCCGCGTCGCCTTCGCCCCGTCGCTGCGCTGGCAGCCCAGCGCGGCGACGTCGCTGACGCTGTCGGCCACCTACCTGGACGACCGCAGCGACATCGCCAGCAACTTCCTGCCGGCCCAGGGCATGGTGCTGCACAATCCCAACGGCCGCATCTCGCGCGATGTGTACACCGGCGAGCCGGACTTCAACTACTACCGCAAGAAACAGTGGTCGCTGGGCTATGCCTTCGAGCACAAGCCCGACTCGACCTGGACGCTGCGCCAGAACGTGCGCCTGATGCACTCGCAGCTGAACAACCGCTCGGTCTGGGGCGGCGGGCTGGACGCCAGCGATCCGACCATGGCGTCGATCAGCCGCTACGCCGGCATCTTCCAGTTCAACTACAGCCGCTTCGACATCGACAACCAGGCCGAGGCCAAATTCCGCACCGGCGGGCTGCAGCACACGCTGCTGGCCGGCCTGGAATACAACCGCCAGTCCACCACCGACAGCGAAATGCTGGCGCTGGCGCCGTCGCTGAACCTGTACAACCCCGCCTACAGCGGGATCGACCACTCGCTGTTCTACGGCCCCGACGCGTTCCCCCGCACCGACACCTACACCACCATGAACATGGTCGGCCTGTACCTGCAGGACCAGATCAAGTTCGAGCGCTGGGTGCTCACGCTGGGCGGCCGCAAGGATTGGGCCCGCACCAGGCAGACCGACCGCGAGGCCGATACCCGCTCATCGCAGCTGGACCAGGCCTTCAGCGGCCGCGTCGGCCTGACCTATCTGGGCGACTACGGCCTGTCGCCCTACATCAGCTACTCGACCTCGTTCAATCCGGTGGGCAACACGCGCCTGGCCAGCGGCGACTGGGCCGCGCCCACCAAGGGCAAGCAGATCGAGGCCGGCCTGCGCTGGCAGCCCGACGGCGAGAACCTGACGCTGAACGCGGCGGTCTACCAGATCAAGCAGACCAATGTGTTGACGCCCAATCTGGACGACCCCACCGGCACCACCTCGGTGCAGGCCGGCGAGGTGCGCTCGCAAGGCGTCGAGCTGAGCGCGGTGGGCAAGCTGACGCCCGAGCTGTCGATCGTCGGCGCCTATGTGTTCCAGAACGTCAAGAACACCAAGGCCAACGACGAGACCCAGGGCAAGTGGCCGGTGGACATTCCGCGTCCGCGCCAGATGGCCTCGCTGTGGGCCGACTGGACCTGGCGCACGGGCGCGCTGGAAGGCTTCGGCCTGGGCGCGGGCGTGCGCTACCAGAGCTCGGCGGCCGGCGCGTCGGACAACTCGCTGAAGGTGCCCAGCTACACCGTCTATGACGCCGGCCTGCACTACGAGATGCCGAACTGGCGCTTCGCGCTGAACGCCAGCAACCTGTTCGACCGCAAGTACGTGAGCGGCTGCCAGTCCTATTCCGTCTGCATGTACGGCAACGGACGCACCGTCATGGCCACGGCCAAGTACTACTGGTAGGCCGTCGGCGCGGGCGGCTCAGCCC
>NZ_JCBANG010000094.1:0-23059 GCF_059760905.1 Achromobacter sp. 1011811831 | reverse complement strand
CGCGAAGCCCACGCGCTGTTCGAGCGCCTTGACCTGGTGCGACACGGCGGTGGGCGTGACCGCCAGCTCGGCCGCCGCGAGCTTGAAGCTGCGCAGCCGCGCGGCCGATTCGAAGGTGCGCAGCGCGGTCACGGGCAGGTTGGCGAACATGGATAAGGCAGGCCTTATAGATGATTCTTTCTCATCTTAAAGCAGGATTCCTCATTTGTCCGATGTCGGCAAAAGACCCTAAATTTTCATCCTGAAAACGGCGCTTTCGCCGTTCATGAACAAGGACTCAAGCATGAATTCAGATCATCAATCCAACAAGCTGCTCATCTTGGTGGGCAGCCCTCGCCGCGACGGCAACAGCGCCGCGCTGGCCGAGGCCGCCCGGCACGGCACCGAAACGGCCGGCATCGCGGCCGAGCTGCTGTTCCTGGACGACTACATCAAGCATTTCCTGACGGACCTGCGGCATGCGCCGGCGCCGGACGACGGCTACGACGAACTGTTCCTGCGCCACTTCCTGCCGGCGCGCGGCGTGCTGTTCTGCACCCCCATCTACTGGTACGGCATGTCGGCGCAGACCAAGGCGTTCTTCGACCGCTCATTCAGCCACTACGCGGGTTCAGGCGACGGCCCGGAGGACGTGAAGACGCGCATGCAGGGCAAGCGGCTGGGGTTGGCCGTGGCGTCCGAGGAAACCTATCCGGGCGCGGCGCTGGGCATCGTGCACCAGATCCAGGAATTCGCGCGCTACACGCATTCGGACTTCGTCGGCTTCGTGCATGGCGCCGGCAACAGCCGGGGCGAGATCGCGGCCGATCCGCGCCAGCCGCTGCTCGCCGCGCGGACGCTGGGCGCCGAATTCTTCACGCGCAAATACTCGGACTACCGGATAGAGACGCCGCGCAGTCACAACGTATGGGAGTCGCCGGTAGCGGCGCCCACTGCCCGCGCGTGAGCCAGCCCAGCGCGATCGGCCATAGCGTGTTGCGGAAGCGCTCGTGGAAAAAGGCGAAATGGCCGATCGACGCCAGCCCCATCGACGTTGGCGAGAGCCGCAGATGGGTGCGGGCGCTGCCGGTGTAGTAGGCCAGCAGCCGGTCGATGGCGGCCTCGGTGCCGAACTCGTCGTCCGTCACGCTCAGGGCCAGGATGGGCGCCGTCACCGCCGCCATGCTGGCCACGCGCGGATCCATGCCGTCGGCCGACGCGCCGCGCGCCTCGAAGCGCGGCCCCATGAAGCTCCAGTCGCGCACCACGCCGCGCGGCGTGTCCTCCAGCCAGCCCAGCCGCCGGCCGGGAAAGTAGCCCAGGCAGGCGGTCAGGACCGGCATGGCCAGATGCCATTTGGCCAGCATGCGCAGCCGGCGTTCCGGCGCGTAGTCGCGCCAGTAGGCGTACTGCGCCCCCATGGTGAAGATGCGCCGCAGGCGATGGCTGGACGGCGCCAGCCCGGTCACGAAACCGCCGATGCTGTGCGCGGCCACGTCCACCGGCTGGCCGGGAAACTCGCGCCGTGCATAGGCCAGCACCGCCTCGAAATCCTTCTGGCCCCAGTCCATCCACGACGCCTGGAAGCCGCGCATCGACGCCGGCCGCGATTCGCCGATGCCGCGATAGTCGTAGGTCAGCACGTCGAAGCCGTGGCCGTGCAGGTATTCGGCGAAGCGCGAGTAATAGCGGCAGCGCACCGAGGTCGCGGCGTTGATGATGACCAGGCCCGGTCCGCCGTCCCTGCCGCAGCCGTGGCCACCGCGCGCGGCGCCGGCGGGTTGCGCCACGCCGTCCCGCGCGCGCGGCGGATGGCGCCAGAGGAAACCGCCCAGCGCGGTCGCGTCGGCGGTCGGTATCGTGATGCGTTGCGGCTGGCTCATGGCATTCCTCAATATCAATCGAAAAAACAGGCATGCGCACATGCAGGTTCATTAGATATTGGGAAAATTCTCCTCTCAAGCGATTAATGGTTGTCCATTACATGAATCTCAGGAATGCCATATCGACCTTTCAGGGCAGCCGGACGGCAGCCGAGGCCTTGCGGAACACGCCCGGCGTGCTGCCATAGACCTGCTTGAACACCCGCGTCATATGCGCCTGATCGGCGAAGCCCACGGCATGCGCGGCGTCGGCCAGCGGCAGGCCGCCGCGCAGCAGTTCGCGCGCCCGCGCCACGCGCCAGTTGCGCAACCAGGCCTGCGGCGGCAGGCCGTAGCGGCGCGCGAACTGCTTGACCAGCGTGGTGCGGTGGCGGGCCTGCGCCCGGGCCAGCGCCTCCAGGTCCGGCGCGCAGGCCGGGTCCCGCGCCATGCGCGCGCGCAGCCGGTCGCAGACATCCTCATCCTCGGACGCCATCGGCCCGGCGGCGCGCGCGTGCCCGCGCAGCAGCGCGAACAGCGCGGCCGAGATGCGCTCGGCCCGGCCCGCTTCGTCCATGTCTTGCGGCGCCAGCGCCGCCAGCCATTGCGCGCACAGCGCGGGATCGCGGATCACCGGACCGTCGAACGCCGCCGCCGCGCCCAGCAGCGCGCGCGCGTGGTCATCGAGCCAGGAAGGCTCCACGTAGAGCATGCGATAACCCAGTGGCTTCTCGGACGTGCCGCCGGTATGCACGTCGCCCGGCGCGATCACGACCAGATCGCCGGCCTGAGCCAGATGCGGTACATCGCGCACGGTGAAGGCGCAGGCGCCATAGTCGATCGCGCCGATCGACCAGGCGTCATGGAAATGCGGCCCGTAGCGATAGGCGCGCAGGTCGGTGATGAGCACGTCGCCGGGCAGGCCGGCGCCGCAATGCCAGATATGTTGGGAAACCGCCATCGATGCAAGAACCGGATCCGGCCGTGTCGGTCGGGACCAGTTTCCTAGCCCTGACCCGCCGCGTATCCATCCGAATTCAGGGATCGCGCCAACAGCCATGCGTTGCGGGGATGCTCCCCCACCCGGCGGATGGCATACGGCCACCAGTCGGCGCCGAACGGGAGATACACCCGCAGGTTATAGCCCATCGCGCGCAGGGCCAGCTGCCAGTCGGTGCGCACGCCGTACAGCATCTCGAACTCGAACTCGTCGGGCGCCCAGCCACGCTCGCGCGCCAGGGCCATGAGCGCGCCGGCCAGCCGGTCGTCATGGGTGCCGAACACCGGCAGGAAACCCGCCGCGCGCGCCTGTGGCGACAGCATAATCGCGGCCGCCTCCAGATAGGCCGCGTCGATGCGCGCGCGGCCGCGATGGTCCAGCGCGCGCACCGGGAAGGCCCCCTTGACCAGGCGCAGCGAGGTGCGCTGGCGCACCGCCCACTCCAGGTCCCGCAGGGTGCGCAGGCGCCGCGCCTGCAGCGTCAGGCCCGCCGGCAAGCCGTCGTCCAGCAGGTCCCGATGCAACGCGCAGGTACGCTCGCGGATGCCGTCGTCCTCCATGTCCAGCACCACCCAGTCGCGCCCCCCGCCGGCGGCCCCCCGCGCCGCCGACGCGATGCGCCGCGCATTGTCGCGGCCCAGCGCGTCGCTGTGCGCGTAGCCGATGGCGGTGGGATCAATCGACACATGCACGTCCAGGCCCGCCGCCTCCAGCGCGCGGCAGGCGGCGACGGTCTGCTCGACGGTCTGTTCGATGATGGCGGGGTCGGCGACGTATTCACCCAGATAGAACAGCGAGGCGCGGATGCCGTGCCGCTCGCGCAGGCGCGCGGCGGTCGCCGCCGCCTGCCCGGCCGTGGCGCCGCCGACAAAGCGGCCGGCCAGCGCGCTGCCGGCGGCGGTGGCCCGCATGAGGCGGCCGGCGCCGGGACTGCGCGCCAGCGCGATGGCGGCCTTCTGGAAGATGCTCATGGGCGCTCCTGTGCAAAAGAGCGCCACTGTGCGCGCGGGCCGGACCGCTGTCTTGAACGCCCGTGCGGGCCCGCCCGTACGCCGCGCGACGCGGGCCGCCCTGCGCGGGCCGCCCGCGATACCGCGCCGGCGAACTCAGGCCTTGCCGGCCGCCAGCGCGGCGCCGGCGCCACGGCCGAACAGCGGACGCTGCACGGTCTGCGCCAGCAGCACGCCGGCCAGCGTCACCGCGCCGCCCAGCAGGTGGTAGCCATGCAGCTGCTCGCGCAGCAGGACGAAGGCGGCCATGGCGGTGAACAGCGGCAGCAGGTTGATGAAGATGCTGCAACGGTTGGGCCCCAGCCGGTGCACGCCCTCGATCCACAGGAAGGACAGCAGCACCGACGAGAAGATGCCGGCGTACAGGATCAGCGGCACGGTCTTCATGTCCAGCGCGGCCTGGGCGGCGGGCACCTTGAGGAACAGCGGCAGCATGTAGAGCAGCGCGAAGAACGATTGCACGAAGGTCGATTGCCAGGCAGGCAGCGGCACCTTCCAGTGGCGCAGCAGCACGCCGTACAGCGCGTAGGAAAACGCGGCCAGCAGCATCAGCCCGTCGCCCACGTGCACGCCGTTGTGGAACACGGCCAGCATGTCGCCCTGCCCCACCAGGTACAGCAGGCCCAGGAAGGACAGCACGCCGCCGAACGCCATGCCCAGGGTCAGCGGGTCGCGCAGCACCACCACGCTCAGCAGCATGCTGAGCAGCGGAATCAGCGCGGTCACGATCGCCATGTTGGTGGCGGTGGTGGTTTCGGCGGCGCGGTAGGACAGCGCCTGGAACACCGCCGAGGACAGCGCGCCGTACAGCGCCAGCTTGGGCCAGTGGCGCAGAATGATCTTGCGGTTGCGCCAGGCCGGCACGGCGGTGAACAGGCCCATGATGGCCAGGGCCAGGACCAGCCGGTAGAAGGTGATGGCGGTGGGAGAGATGGCGCTGGCCGCCATCTTGGACACGATGACGTTGCCCGCCCAGAACAGGATGGCGAACAGGGGGAACAGATAGGACATGATGGGGCTCACCCGAAGAATGGGAATCGGTTTCCGCTACGCCGGGCAGGCCCGGCGCAACGGAACCGCCATCCTATTGATGCCGGATCGGCCCGTCTGCCGATGAAAAGGCAATCGCTATCGCAAAAAGGACATCCCCCTGCGGGCTGCCCCGTCGAGGCGGCCAGGACTCAGGGCCGGAACGGCGCCGGATCCAGCGGCAGCTCCAGCCCGCCCATCTGCGCGCTCAGCAACGCCGCGCTGCCGCAGGCCAGCGTGAAGCCCAGCGCGCCCTGGCCGATGTTCAGCCACAGATTGTCGGCGGCGTGGCTGCGGCCGATCAGCGGCTTGCCCTTGGGCGTGGCCGGCCGCAGTCCGGCCCAGGGAATGGCCTGGCGCAGGTCCAGGCCGGGAAAGGCCTCGTGGACCTGGCGCTTGAGCAGCGCGATGCGGTCCGGGTCGATCTGCGCGTCGACGCCGCCGATGTCCACCATCGCCGCGATGCGCAGCACGCCGCCGACGCGGGCGTACACGATGCGGCGTTCGTAATCGGTGACGCTGATGGCGGGCGCCATGCGGTCGTCGTCGGCCAGCGGCACGGTCAGGCTGTAGCCCTTGAGCGGATAGAGCGGTACGTCGTGCCCCAGCGGCGAGAGCAGCGCGCGCGTGCCGATGCCGGTCGCCAGCACCACCGCGTCCGCGCCGATGTCGCCGTCGCGGCTCTGCACCGCCACGACGCGGCGGCCTTCCCGCTGCAGGCCCGAGACCGGATTGGACATCGCGCATTGCACGTTGGCCATGCCCTGCAGGCGGTCGAACAATGCCTCGGTGAACTGGCGGCAATCGCCCGCCTCTTCGCTGGGCGTGTAGATCGCGCCCGCCAGGCTGGCGCCCATGCCGGCCAGGGCCGGCTCCAGCGCCAGGGTCTGGGCGGCGTCCAGCACCTGCTGGTCGGCGCCGTGCGCGGCCTGGTAGGCGACCAGCGCGCGCGCCTTGTCCAGCAGCTCGGCGCTGCGATAGGCGATGAGCTTGCCATTCTTCAGATGGCCGAAGTCCAGGTTTTCCTGGGCCAGCAGCGCGTGCATGGCGTCGCGGCTGAGGTAGGACAGGGTCAGCAGCTCGGCGGTCGAGGCGCGCGCCACCGAGGCGCGGCAGGCCAGCGCGAACTGCAGGCACCAGCGCCATTGATGCGGATCCAGCCTGGGCCGGAAGCGCAGCGGCGAGTCCGAGCGCAGCAGCCAGCCGGGCACGCTGGGCAGCACCCCCGGGCCGGCCAGCGGCGCGACGTAGCTGTAGCTGAGCTGGCCGCCGTTGGCGTAGCTGGAGACTTCCGCAGGACGGGGCTGGCTGTCGACCAGCACCACGTCATGCCCCTGGCGCGCCAGGAAATAGGCCGAGGTGACGCCCACCACGCCAGCGCCGATCACGCAAACCCGCATACCTTATCCAAATAGACTGACACTGCGGCCTATTCTGGAGCGCCGGCCCGCCGGCGGCAAATGCCAATACCGGGCGGACCCATAACAAAAGATCATGTCCCAGGGTGAACGCGAGCCGGGCGCGGAACGGCGCGGCCAGCAGGCGCTGGCCGGCAGCGGCACAGCCGGCCAGGACCGCGATGGCTCAGGCCGCCCGATGCAGCCGGATGATGGCCGCGCCTGTCGGGTCGCGCACCAGGTCGGCCAGCGTGTGGGCGTTGAGCCCGTCGAAGAAGGCCTGCATGGCCTGGGCCAGCACGCCGGACAGCCGGCAGGCGCCGTCCAGCGCACAGGGCGGCTCGCGGCAATCGATGAGCGGCCCCTGCTCTTCCAGCTCGCGCACCAAGTCGCCCAGCCGGTAGGCGGCGGGCGGATGCGCCAGGCACAGCCCGCCCCCCTTGCCCCGCGTGGTGACCACCCAGCCGCGCTGCGCCATGAAGTGCGCCACCTTGACCAGGTGGTTGCGGGACGCGCCGAAACGGTCCGCGATCTCCGGGATGGTCACCGCCGTCGGGCGGTCGCGGCACTGCGTCAGGTACATGAGCACCCGCAGGCCGAAGTCGGTGAAGCGGTTCAGTTGCATGGCGGCTGGAAGGGAAAGGGCGGCAGCTCGGCGCAAGCCGGACCGCCAGGATACACCGCGTTCAGGCCGGCGCGCCGCCGCTGCCGAAGGCTTCGGCGTGGATGCGGTCGGCCCCCACGCCCAGCGCCAGCAGCGTCTCGCGCTGGGCGCGCATGAAGCCCGCCGGACCGCACAGGTAGTAGTCGGCGCCGGGCAGGATGGCGGCGTCGCGGATGGCGCGCAGGTCGACGCGGCCGGCGTAGTCGTAGTCGCGGCCCGGCTCGTCCCCGCCGTCCACTTCCTCATAGAAGACCGCCTTGCGCACATTGCCTCGGCCGGCGGCGATGGCGTTGACGTGCTCGCGCATGGCGTGCGCGCCACGGTTGCGGCAGCCATGCACGAAGCGGATCTGGCGTCCGTCGTCGGCCTGCACCAGGTGGTTCAGCATGGACACCATGGGCGTCAGGCCCACCCCGCCGCTCAGCAGCACCACGGGCGCGCCATCGGCCTCGCGCAGCTGGAAATCGCCCTGCGGCGGCGCCACGTCCAGCACGCCGCCCACCTGCAGGCGGTCATGCAGGGCGTTGGACACGCGGCCCGCTGGCGCGCCGGCCACGCCCGGCTCGCGCTTGACCGAGATGCGCAGCCGCCCCTGTCCCGGCGCGTCCGACAGGCTGTACTGGCGCGGCTGCATCAGGCCCAGTTCGGGCACGTAGAGGCGCACCGACACATACTGGCCCGGCTGGTAGCCCGGCACCTGGCCGCCGTCGGCCGGCTCCAGGTAGAACGAGGTGATTTCGCTGCTTTCCGCCTCGCGCCGCGCCACGCGAAAGGCGCGCCAGCCGGTCCAGCCGCCGGGCTTGGCGGCGGAATCAGCGTACAGCCGCGCCTCTTCGGCGATCAGCTGGTCCGCCAGCTGGCCGTAGGCGGCGGCCCAGGCATCGACGAGTTCATCGGTGGCGGCCTCGCCCAGCACTTCGCGGATCGACGCCAGCAGATGCTTGCCCACGATCGGGTAATGCTCGGGACGCACGCCGAGGCTGACGTGCTTGTGCACGATGCGCGTCACCACCGGCGCCAGCACCGACGGATCGTCGATCTGCTCGGCATAGGCGGCCACCGCGCCGGCCAGCGCCTGCTGTTGCTCGCCGCCGGCCTGGTGTCCCTGGTTGAAGATGTGCTTGAGCTCGGGGTTGTGCTCGAACATGCGCGCGTAGAAGTGACGGGTCAGCGCGACGCCGTGCGTTTTCAGCACCGGGGCCGTGGCCTTGACCAGGGCGCGGACGGAGGGGCTCAGGGCGGGGGAAAGGGACATCCAGGACTCCAGGGGCGCGAGAGGGCTCGCTTTTAAAGATGTATTAATAATACATCTTTAAAACAGCCTCCCGCAAACCCATGGCCGCCCTGCCCGCCCGGGCCTCGTCCGCCCATCCCGCGGGCGGACCGGCGCCGCGCGTGGCGCCTTACGGGGATTCGGCGTATTGAGCCAGTCCATGGCCGAAGGACCAGTTCTCTTTCGCGACCTCGACGATGTTCACGAACACGTCCTCCCCCCGAAGGCCGGGGCTCTCGCCCAGCAATGCCGCGATCCGCTGGAACAGCGCCTTCTTCTGGTCCAGGCCGCGCGTATTGTTGGCGGTGATCTGGATGAACACCAGATCGTCGCTGCGCGCGATGTTCATATAGGTCGCGCCGTAGCGGAAGTTCGCCGCCTCGTGCTCCGTGATGGTCATGAACTGGTCGTCTTCCGGCACGTTGAAGGTTTCCCGCAGCGCGCGGTAAACGCCGTCGAAGAGGGCCTGCCGGTAGGCTTCCGGCTTTCCGGCGCGCAAGGCGATGTGCACGAGTGGCATGGTGAATTCCTCGGTGGAGTTGTAGGCCCGATCCATACTAGTTATTCTTTTTCCTTATTCATACTTATATCAGTCATTAAGCTTCAAAATGAATGAGCGCTCGCTCGACCTGGACACCGTCAAGGCCTTCATCCGCATCGCCGAGCTGGGCAGTTTCACGCTGGCGGCGGATTCGCTGCGCATGACGCAGGCCGCGGTCAGCCTGAAGCTCAAGCGGCTCGAAGACCGGCTCGGCTTCCGGCTGGTCGAGCGCACGCCCCGCCATGTGGAGCTGTCGGCGCGCGGCGCCGGCTTTCTTGAGCACGCCCGGGAACTCATGGCGGCGCACGAGCGCGCGCTCGCCCTGTCGGTCGAAACGCGGCAGCGCCTGACCATCGGCATCAGCGACCACGTGGCCGGCCCGGAGCTGCCCGCGCTGATCGCGCGCATGAACGCGCAGGATCCCGAGCTCCTGATCGAAATCCGCATCGGCTCCTCGGGCGACCTGCTGCAAAGCTATGACCGGCGGGAGCTGGACACCGTGATCGCGCGCCTGCATGCCGGCCGCGACGACGGCAAGGTGCTGGCCGAGGAACAGCTGGGCTGGTTCGCGGCGCCGCACTGGCAGCATCGCGCGGACGAGCCGCTGCCGCTGGCCACGCTCGCCGAGCCCTGCGGCGTGCGCGCGCTGGCGGCCAGGCGGCTGGACGAGTCGGCGGTGCCATGGCGCGAGGTCTTCGTCGGCGGCGGCGTGGCGGCGGTCGCGGCGGCCGTCATGGCCGGGCTGGGCGTGGCCGCGCTGGCGCCCCGCATGCTGCCGTTCGGCGCCGTCGATGTCGGCCCCCGGCTGCGGCTGCCCGAGATGCCGCGCCTGCCGGTGCTGCTGCACACGCGCGCCAGGGGCGGCCGCCCCCAGCAGGCGCTCGCCGCGCTGTCGGCGGCGTTCCAGGGCGCGATACGCGGCTAGCGCGCCGTCCCGCATGCAGGCCGCGCGCCACTATCTTTGCCGCCCGAGTCCTGGCGCCGGCCCGGTTTACACTCACGGTTTCGTCGCAACACACCACAAAGGTTCATCCATGAGCACCGCTACGCTCAAGACCCGACTCTCCGATTCCGTCAAGGAAGCCATGCGCGCCAAGGCCTCCGAACGCCTGACCACGCTGCGATTCCTGCTGGCCGCCGTCAAGCAGAAGGAAGTGGACGAACGCCGCGACCTGAACGACGCCGAGATCACCGCCATCATCGAAAAGCAGGTCAAGCAGCGCCGCGAGTCCATCGCCGCCTTCGAGCAGGCCGGCCGCACCGAGACCGCCGAGCAGGAAAAGGCCGAGCTGGCCGTGCTGCAGGAATTCCTGCCGCAGGCCGCCACGCCCGAGGAAGTGGCCGCCGCCATCGACGCCGCGCTGGCCGAAGTGGCCGCGCAGGGCGTCACCGGCGCGCCCGCGATGGGCAAGGTCATGGCGCTGCTGAAGCAGTCGCTGGCCGGCCGCGCCGACATGACGGCGCTGTCGCAGCAAGTAAAAGCAAAGCTTTAGCCTCCCCCGAAGCGCTGCGCGCTTCCCCACAGGGGGCGCCACTACGGACCGGAGGGAGAGACTCCCCCCGAAGCGCTACGCGCTGCCCCCAGGGGCACCACTACGGACCGGCAAAGCCGGCTCCGTGTGGCCCCGATTGGGGGCACTGTCTCAGGTTGGGGGCACCGTCCCTGGTTGGGGGCACCGTCTCAGATTGGGTTGCGGCGCTTTAGAAGGCGCCGCCGAAGAGGTCCGGCTGGCGGGACTGTTCCTGGGGGTCGGCGAAGTTGCTCATGCCGACGCCGGCCAGCCGGTACAGCGTCTGTGGCGGCAGGTCCACCCGTTCGCACAGCAGCCTGGCGATCGTTGCCAGTTCCTCGGCCGATGAGGGCGGATTGGCGCTGGTCAGGCTGCGCGTCAGGATGCGGAAGCGGTCGGTCTTGAGCTTGAGCACCACGGTGCGCCCCAGCGCGCCCTTCTTCAGCGCCTGGTCCCAGACCTTGCCCGCCATGCGGTCGATGGCCTCGCCCAGCGCCTCCAGCCGCACGTCTTCCGAAAATGTGGTTTCCGCCGACACCTGCTGCACCTGCTGGTCGGCGTCGACCTCGCGCTCGTCGATGCCGCGCGCCAGTTCGTAGAGCCGGCGGCCATAGCGGCCGAAATAGTGCTCCAGCTCCTGTACCTCGTGCGTGGCCAGGTCGCCCACGGTCTGGATGCCCAGCTGCTCCAGCCGCGCCTGCGTCACCTTGCCCACGCCCGGCACCTTGCGCACAGGCAGCGGCGCCAGGAAATCCAGCACCTTCGAGGGCCGGATGACGAACAGGCCGTCGGGCTTGTTCCAGTCGGAGGCGATCTTGGCCAGGAACTTGTTGGGCGCCACGCCGGCCGAGGCGGTCAGCCCGGTTTCCTGGCGGATCTGGTGGCGGATGACCTGCGCGACCTCGGTGGCGGACGGCAGCCCGCCCTTGTTGACGGTCACGTCCAGATAGGCCTCGTCCAGCGACAGCGGCTCGATCAGGTCGGTATGGCGCGCGTAGATCTGGCGCACCTGGCGCGAGACTTCGCGGTAGCGGTTGAAATCGGGCGGCACGTAGACCGCCTGCGGACAGAGCCGCTGCGCGCGCACCGCCGACATGGCCGAATGCACGCCGAAGCGCCGCGCCTCGTACGAGGCCGCGCAGACCACCGAGCGCGGTCCGGTCCAGGCCACGACCACGGGCAGGCCGCGCAGCGCGGGGTTGTCGCGCTGTTCCACGGAAGCGTAGAACGCGTCCATGTCGATATGTACGATCTTGCGCAAAGGCTCGGGCATGGTCGGTGATCGAACGCGGAATGAGAACGGGCGGAGCATGGCGCGCGCGGGCGCCGCAAAAAATATATTATGACCGCGAATCCCGCCTGCTTCCCTCTCCCCGTACCGGCCCATGACCGCAACCGCCCCGCAAGACTATTTCGGCCTGACCATTCCTTTCATGGACTACATCGGGCTGGTCCCCGAGCAGATCGCGCCTGCCTATGCCCGCACCTCGCTGCCCTGGCGCCGCGACCTGACCAACAGTCGCGGCGACGTCCACGGCGGCACGCTGATGAGCGTGCTGGACTTCACGCTCAGCGCCGCCGCGCGCGGCTCGGCCGACGGCACCGAGGGCATGGCCACCATCGACATGAA
The DNA here is from genome assembly GCF_059760905.1 of Achromobacter sp. 1011811831. Taxonomy (NCBI): domain Bacteria; kingdom Pseudomonadati; phylum Pseudomonadota; class Betaproteobacteria; order Burkholderiales; family Alcaligenaceae; genus Achromobacter; species Achromobacter sp. 1011811831. The sequence goes on along the minus strand of NZ_JCBANG010000094.1, from coordinate 11,163 downwards.
CACCACTTTCCTGTCGCCCGGCACGGGCGACCTGGTGATCGAGGCGCGCTGCCTGCGCCGTGGCGCGTCGATCGCCTTCTGCGAGGGCGACGTGCGCGACAAGAACGGCGAACTGGTGGCGCGCGCCACGGCGACCTTCAAGATCGTCCGCCGCCGACCCGGCGGCGACTGAGTCGACCCTGCCTATTTCTTCGGCGCCGGCGCCTGCGGCTGCGGATCGCGCGGCATGAAGGAACTGCAGGACACCAGGTTGTAGGACACGGCGTCCTTCATGGCGCGCAGCGCCTCCACGTCCCAGGTGCCCTTGCCCCAGACCACGATGCGCACGTCGGTGCTCTTGTCGCCGGCGGCCTTGACGTTCACGCGCGTCATCTCGGTATCGGCGAAGGGCGCCAGCACGCGGACCTCGCCCGAGCGCGAGGCCTCGTCCAGGCTGGGCACCACGCGGTAGGCGTTGTCGGTGCTGCGCAGGCAGGCATTGGCCTGCCGGATGGCCGCGTCGTAGGCGTCCTTGTAGTTCACCGCCGCCTTGAATTCGGTGTGGGGCGACGAACCGTCGCCCGAGATGCCCACCGAGCAGCCGGCAAGGCCGAGCGCCAGCGCGCAGGCGACCAGATTCCTGTACATAAGTCTCTCCAGATTGATAGGCGCGATTATCACGCAAACCGGCCTGGCGCAGAAACAGCCCGTCTCCGCCCGGCGTCGCGCGCGCGCCGCCGGGCGGTTCGACACCCCCGCCGCGCCTATGGCATCATCGAACGCGCCGCCGGCGCTATGCGCGCCCCCCCTACCTCGCGGCCGCCGGGGCCGCCGGCCGCGCGGGCACGGAAATCCATGGAGATCCCATCTTGATTTCGTTCATGAAGCACACCCTTTTCGCCGCCAGCATCCTGGGCGCCTCGCTGGGCGCCAGCGCCGCGCAGCCGCCGCGCTATCCGCTCAAGGACTTCTTCCGCAACCCCGAGCGCGGCTACTTCCGCCTGTCCGAAGACGGCAAGACGCTGGGCTTCATGCAGCCGGCCAGCACGGACGGCAGCCCGGCGCGCATGAACATCTTCGTGCAGCCGCTGAACGGCAGCGCGCTCGTGGGCGAGCCGCGCAAGCTCACCAGCGAAACCGCGCGCGATATCAGCAATTTCTTCTGGAAAGGCCCCGACGTGGTGCTCTACCAGAAGGACTTCGGCGGCGACGAGAACTTCCACGTCCTGGCGGTGGATGCCAGGACCGGCAAGGTCACCGACCTGACGCCCTACGACAACGTGCGCGCCAGCATCATCGACGACCTGGAGGACGATCCGGACCACGTGCTGGTCACGCACAACCAGCGTGATCCGCAGGTCTTCGACGTGTACCGCGTCAACGTGCGCAGCGGCGCCGCCGAGCTGGTGGCGCGCAATCCCGGCAACATCGTCGGCTGGCAGACCGACCACGCCGGCAAGCTGCGCGCCGCCGTCGCCAGCGACGGCCTGAACACCACCCTGCTCTACCGCGACGACGAGGCCGCCGAATTCCGGCCGCTGATCACCACCGACTACCGCACCAGCGTCCATCCGGCCTTCTTCACCTTCGACGACAAGAAGCTCTACGCCCAGTCCAACCGAGGCCGCGACAAGCTGGCGCTGGTTGTCATCGACCCGGCCAGGCCCGATGTCGAGGAAGAAATCTACGCGCCGCAGGAAGTCGACCTGGACGCGGCCGCCTACTCGCGCAAGCGCCGCGTGCTGACCCTGGCCGTCTACCAGACCGACAAGCCGCAGTACAAGTTCTTCGACGCCCAGACCGAAACGCTGTTCAAGAAGCTGACGGCCAAGCTGCCCGGCTACGACCTGGCGCTGCAGGGCTCGAACCGCGATGAGAACAAGTTCATCGTCGCCGCCTACAACGACCGCACGCCGGGCTCGCGCTACCTGTACGACGCCGCCTCGGACACGCTGAGCAAGCTGGCCGACCTGAACCCGTCGCTGCCCGAAGCAGGCATGGCGCGCGTGCAGCCGATCAGCTACCAGAGCCGCGACGGCCTCACCATCCACGGCTACCTGACGCTGCCGGCCGGTCGCGATCCGAAGAACCTGGCGTGCATCGTCAATCCGCACGGCGGCCCCTGGGCGCGCGACGGCTGGGGCTACAACCCCGAAGTGCAATTCCTGGCCAACCGTGGCTTTTGCGTGCTGCAGATGAACTTCCGAGGCTCGACCGGCTATGGCCGCCGTTTCTGGGAAGCCGGCTTCGGCCAGTGGGGCCTGAAGATGCAGGACGACATCAGCGATGGCGTGGCCTGGCTGGTCAAGCAGGGCATCGCCGATCCCAAGCGCGTGGGCATCTACGGCGCCAGCTACGGCGGCTACGCCACGCTGGCCGGCGTGGCGTTCACGCCCGACCTGTACGCGGCGGCGGTGGACTACGTGGGCGTGTCCAACCTGTTCACCTTCATGCAGACCATCCCGCCCTATTGGAAGCCTATGCTGGCCAAGATGCAGGACATGGTGGGCGACCCCGTGCGCGACAAGGACCGCCTGGCCGCGACCTCGCCGGCGCTGCACGCGGACCGCATCAAGACGCCGCTGTTCGTGGCCCAGGGCGCCAAGGATCCGCGCGTCAACAAGGACGAAAGCGACCAGATGGTCAAGGCGCTGAAGGCGCGCGGCGTCAACGTGGAATACATGGTCAAGGACAACGAGGGCCACGGCTTCCACAACGACGAGAACAAGTTCGAGTTCTACGATGCCATGGAGAAGTTCCTGCTCCAGCACCTCAAGCCGTAGTCGTCTTCGATCCCGCGGGGCTGGCCGCGACGGCCGCATTGGCGGCTTCCGCCCCGCCCTGCGCCGTCCAGTCCCAGGTCGCGGCCGCGCCGAAACCGACCGAGCCGCCGGTTTCCACCCGGTCGCGGCCCAATTCCTTGGCGCGGTACAACGCCACGTCGGCGCGCGCCAGGATGCCGTCCGCGGTATCGCCGCGCCGGTACGAGGCCAGCCCGCCGCTGACGGTCATCCTGATCTCGCCGTCCACGACGTGCAGCGGCGCGTCGCGCAGCGCATCGCACACGCGCTGCGCCTGCACCAGCGCGCTGGCCGGCTCGCAGTCGTACATCAGCAGCACGAATTCCTCGCCGCCCAGGCGGCCGAAACGGTCGCTGGCGCGCACCGCGCGCTGCACCACCCGCGCGAAATGCCGCAGCGCCTGGTCGCCGGTGGCGTGGCCATGGCGATCGTTGATCGCCTTGAAGAAATCGATGTCCAGCAACAGCACCACCAGCCGACCGTCATTGCGCTCGCAGCGCCTGAGCTCGTGCTGCAACTCGTCCATGATGCTGCGCCGCGAGTACGCCCGCGTCAGGCTGTCGAAGGTCAGCGCCTCCTGCATGCGCTCGGACATCCGGGTCTGCACCAGCAGCAGCAACGCCAGGAACAGCGCCGGCACGGTCACCGAGCCGCCGACGATGAAGAACAGGGCCCAGGGCGTGGGATGCAGCATCGAGCCGGGCGCTTCCCAGCCCAGGCCGTAGACCAGCACGCGCAGCAGGTGCAGCGCCGCCAGTCCAAGGATGGACAGCAGCAGATACAGCGCCACGCCGCGCGTGCGGATCTGCCTGCGCCCGTCGAAGATCACACAGGCCGTGGCGACCATGCCCACGCAGGTGATCACGGAAAACAGCACGATGCGCGCGGCCACCCGATCGTGCCCGTACAGCATGGCCGCCATCGCCACGATGCACAGCGCCGCCAGGGTGGCGCTGCGCCACACCTGCGGATGCAGCCCGAAGAACTGCCGCACGCCCACATAGACCAGGGCCAGCGCGCTGACCCAGGCGGTGTTGGAGACCATCACGGTCGCGTTCAGCGGCAGGAAGCTGCCTGCCGCGTATACCAGCAACGACACCACCGTCAACGCATTGGCCAGCATGAATGCCCGCACGCCGGGCGCGCCGCTGGCGTGAAACGGCAGCAACAGCGGCAAGGCCAGCGCGGTCGCCAGGCCCCACATCAGGAAGAACAGAGAAGTTGTCATGGTGATTGCCAAGCGGAACGTCGGGTTCCGCAGGCCTTAGGGAATCGCTGTTTCACTGGGTTCGTTTCCCCGCGCGTGCCGCTGCGAGGGGGATGGGCAATCCGCGCCGCCTGGTCGCCAGCCGCGATATGCGGCCCGATGGCGAAAGGCGTTACATGCATCCATTTTTGACGCTTTTTGTTACCTGCACGGCGAAAAGAAACCACGCGCACAAAGCCTGAACAGGCCGCGCATCCGTCCGCCCTGAACCTTTAAGTCCCTGGAAACAAGCAGCAATCCCGGGATGCTGGGAAGCATACGCCAGGCCGTTGGCCCGTGGCTGCCCGTTTGCAGTAATTGACAGTCTCTTTCCACGAAACATCCTAAAGTTGCGACTATCGACGGCGCCGACGAAAGCGCCGCGATCACGCCCTACGGGCGTGGCGCGTACTAGCCATGCACTCCGATCGCGCGAGTGCGAAGGTCCCCGCAGCGGGCGCCGCGCATCAAGAAATCCACTGTTCACTTCCGACGCCAGCGCGTGCCGCGTGGGCGCGAGCGCTTTCGGCCATGCCGTGGGCGCAAGCCTGGACGGCCCTTTGGGCCGGCCGGCGGCTGGCCGCCCCGGCGGCGCGGACGTGGACGCCTTATGTCGCAACTGCGGATTTACAGATGCACAAGAAGAATGGAAGACACTTGCCGCCGGCGCCTCGCAAGACCGCCGCATTCCCCCGGCTCCGCGGGCAGGCCGCCCTGCCGCCAGCCCGCCTGCGGCGCTGCCTGGCCGCCGCCTGCGCCGCCCTGGCTCCCCTGCTCACCCCCGCGCCCGCCCAGGCCGGCGACGACTACGACGCCCTGATCCTGCGCGCGCGCGCCGGCGACCACGAGCCGGCGCTGGCCATGTTGCGCGCTCTGGGTCCGGCCGGCGGCCCGCGCGCCATCAAGGACCGCATCCTGATCGCCGGCTGGGCCGGCCGGCCCGACGAGGTGGCGCAGGCCTACGCGCAATTGCCCGCCGGCGCGCAGCCGCCCGCCGACGTGCGCTTGGCCGTGGCGCGCGCGCTGCGCGACCTGCGCCGCTGGCCGGAAGCGCTGGCGCAGTTCCGCGCCGGCATGCGCGCCTATCCGGCCCAGCCCGCCTTCGCCGCCGGCATCGCCATGACGCTGGCGGACGCCGACCGGCTCGACGAAGCGCTGGCCGCCGGCGAGCAGCTGGTCCGCGCCCGGCCCCGGGACGCGGACGCCCGCCTGGCCCTGGCCTATGTCCATGCGCGCAGGAATACACCGTTTGAAGCGTTGTATGAGACCGACCGCGCGCGCGACCTGGCGCCCGGCGTCGCCTACGTGGAACGCGAGTACGTGTTCGCCTTGCAGCGCGCTCGCATGGCCGGCCCTGCGCTGGAACACGCCACGCGCCGGCCCGAGCTCTACACGGAAGCGCAGATGCGCAGGCTGCAGGCCGACGCGCTGGCTGAGCAAGTACGCCTGGCCTCGATGCCGACGCGCAACGAGGCCGACAGGTTCGCCATCGCCGATCGCGTCCTGGCGCACTACGACGCGCTGATCCCGGCCTGGTCGACACAGGGCGACGAGACCCGCGACGATGTCACCCGGGCGCGCATCGACCGCCTGCACGCGCTGCACGCCCGCTATCGCATGCGTGATCTGGCGAACGAGTATGAGGCGCTGCGCGCCGAAGGAGTGGCTGTGCCGCGCTACGCGCTGGGTGATGTCGCTTCCGCCTATCTGTACCTGCGCCAGCCGGAACAGGCCGCCGCCATCTATCAGCAGGTGGCCCAGGCCGAGGAAAGCCACGACGACGATCCAGTGGACCGGCTCGGCAACCAGACCGGCCGCTACTACTCGCTGGCCGAGGCCGAGGATTTCAACGGCGCCTCGCAAGTCATGGACGAAACCCGCGAGGGCTATCCGGCCTGGGTCTACGTCAAGGGCCAACCCATGCGCATCCCCAACGACCTGCACCTGCAAAGCATGCAGGTCGACGCCGGCGCGCGGCTGCAAGCCGACGATACGCCCGAGGCCCAGGCGCGCCTGGAAGGCATGGCGCGCAACGCCCCCAACAACTCCACGCTCAAGAGCGAACTGGCCGCGCTGTACCGCGCCCGCTCGCTGCCCCGCGCCTCGGAGCGGACGCTGAAAATGGCCGAGACGCTGACGCCGCGCAACATCGGCGTGGAGAACGGCCAGGGCTTCACCGCCCTGGCCCTGCAGGAATGGCGCCAGGCCGAGGCGCTCAGCCAGGACACGCTGGCGCGCGCGCCCGAGAACCAGCTGTCGCGCCGGCTGGCGCGCGAATGGGCGGTCCACAACAAGGCCGAGCTGCGCATCAGCGGCTACCGTGGCCTGGCCTCCGACAGCCCGGTGTCGGGCAGCGGCGATTTCGGCATCGACGCGGTGGTCTATACGCCGCCGCTGGACTACAACTGGCGCGGCTTCGCCGGCGGCGGCTACGCCAATGGCGACTTCGAGGAAGGCCGCGGCACCTACCGCTGGGCGCGCGCCGGCGCGCAATGGCGCGGCCGCGACCTGACGGTCGAGGGCGAAGTGTCCGCCAACCAGTACGGCCACGGCGCCAGGACCGGCCTGCGCCTGTCGGCCGCCTACGACCTGGACGACCACTGGCAGATCGGCGGCTCGGCCGAACGGCTGTCGCGCGACACGCCGCTGCGCGCGCTGGCCAGCGGCGTGTCGTCCAACGGCATGTCGGCCTATGCACGCTGGCGCGCGCACGAGCGCAGCGAATGGACGCTGCGGCTCTCGCCCTCGCGCTTTTCCGACGGCAACCAGCGCTGGGCGCTGGGCCTGGACGGCCGCGAGCGGATCCACACCACGCCGCACCTGAAGACCGACCTGACGCTGGAACTGTCCTCGCAGCGCAACAGCCTGGACGCGGAACGCCCCTACTTCAACCCCCGCTCGGACCTGATGGTGCTGCCCGGCCTGCGGCTGACGCACACGCTGCACCGCCGCTACGAAAACGCCTGGGAACAGATCGGCACGCTGGGCGCCGGCGCCTACACGCAGCAGGGCTATGGCACCGGCGGCGTGGTCGCGCTGGGCTATGGCCAGCGCTACCGCGCCAACGACGTGCTCGACATGGGCGCCATGGTGACCGGCATCAGCCGGCCCTATGACGGCCGGCGCGAGCGCGAGCTGCGCATCACGTTCGATCTTGCCTACCGCTTTTGAAGATGGCCCCCACCCCCGCAGCGCTACGCGCTCCCCCCTCAAGGGGACGCCGCGGCGGACCGGCAAAGCCGGCTCCGCGCGGCCCCGACGAGGCTGTGCCACGGAGAACTGAATTGCTTGAACTTCGATTCCCCCGATTGTTGTTCGCGGGCCTGCTGCTGCTGGCCACGCTGCTCCTGGGCGCCTGCGCCAAGGACATCCCCGTCTACGTCCCGCCGGCCGAGCGGCCGGTGGCCCCGGTCGACCGACCCTGGGTGCAGGGCCAGTTCCTGACGCTGGCCTACCACGACGTGGAGGATGAAGACCCCGACCAGGGCTTTCTCAGCGTGCGCACCGACCGGCTGGTCGACCAGCTGAACTGGCTGCGCGAGAACGGCTACCAGGCCGTCTCGGTGGACCAGATCCTTGCCGCCCGCCAGCCCGGCGGCAAGCCGCTGCCCGAGCGCGCCGTGCTGCTGAGCTTCGACGATGGCTACCGCAGCTTCCTGACCCGGGTGCTGCCCATCCTCAAGGCCTACGGCTGGCCGGCGGTGCTGGCGCCGGTCGGCACGTGGATGGACACGCCCGCCGACAGGAAGGTCGATTTCGGCGGCAACATGCAGCCGCGCGGCCGCTTCCTGGACTGGAACGACGTGCGCGAGATCTCGCGTTCCGGCCTGGTGGAGATCGCCGCCCACACCGACGCCTCGCACTACGGCGCGCTGGCCAATCCCCAGGGCAACACCGAGCCCGCCGCCGCCGTGCGCAAGTACGACGCGCGCAATGGCCGCTACGAGAACGAGGCCGGCTTCGAGCAACGCATGGGCCGCGACGTGGCCGCCATCAGCGACAAGATCCGCCGCGCCACCGGCAAGTCCCCGCGCGTCTGGGTCTGGCCCTATGGCGCCGAGGGCGGCACCACGCTGCGCATCGCCGGCGAACAGGGCTACCAGATGGCGCTGACGCTGGAAGACGGCCCCAGCCGCGTGGCGCGGCTCATGTCCACGCCGCGCATGCTGCTGGCCAACGACCCCACGATCCGGCATTTCGCCAGCAGCGTGGCCAGCATCGAGACGGTGCCAGCGATGCGCGTCGCGCACGTGGACCTGGACTACATCTACGATCCCGATCCGGCGCAGACCGACCGCAACCTGGGCGAGCTGGTGCAGCGCATCGTGGACATGCAGATCAACACGGTGTTCCTGCAGGCCTACGCCGATCCGCAAGCCGACGGCCTGGTGCGTTCGGTGTACTTCCCGAACCGCTGGCTGCCGATGCGGGCCGACCTGTTCAACCGCGTCGCCTGGCAGCTGCACAACCGCGCCGACGTGTTCGTCTATGCCTGGATGCCGGTGCTGGCGCTGGACCTGGACCCGTCGATCGCCCGCGTGGTCCGCTGGGATCCGAAACAGCCCGAGGCCGCGCCCGCGCCGGACCCCGACCTGTACCGCCGCCTGTCGCCATTCGATCCGGTCGCGCGCCAGCGCATCGGCGACCTGTACGAAGACCTGGCGCGCCATGCCTTCTTCGACGGCATCCTGTTCCACGATGACGCGATGCTGGGCGACTTCGAGGACGCCGGCCCGGCGGCGCTGGCCGCGTACCGACACGCCGGCCTGCCCGGCAGCATCGCCGCGCTGCGCGCCGATCCCGAGACGATGCAGCGCTGGACCCGCTACAAGAGCCGCCACCTGGTCGATTTCACCACTGAACTCGCCGAGCGCGCCCGCGCCGTGCGCGGCCCGCGCATCAAGACCGCCCGCAACCTGTACGCCGAGCCGCTGCTCAACCCCGCCAGCGAAGCCTGGTTCGCGCAGAACCCCGACGACTTCCTCGATGCCTACGACTGGACCGCGCCCATGGCCATGCCGTACATGGAAAACGTGCCGGCGGGTCAGGAACTGGCCTGGCTGGACCGCATCGTCGACGCGGTGGCCAGGCGCCGCCCGGACGCGCTGGACCGGACCGTGTTCGAGCTGCAGGCCGTCGACTGGCGCACCGGCCCAGGCCGACCCAAGCCCACGCCCGTCGACACCGCGACGCTGGCCGGCTGGATGCAGCGCCTGCAGCTGCGCGGCGCGCGCAGCTTCGGCTACTACCCCGACGATTTCTCGCAAGACCAGCCCCGGCTGCAAGGCATCCGGCCCGCCATCTCCGAAGCGTGGTTCCCCATCCGATGATCGACCGTCTTCTCGCCCTGCTCATCCTGTGCGCGGTGCTGAGCGCGCCCTTCGGCTTCGCCCTGGTGCTGACCAGCCAGGCGCTGCTGGGATTCGTGTTCTTCTACCCGCTGTTCATGTCCGGCCTGTGGATGGCCGGCGGCCTGTACTACTGGTGGCACTGGGAGCGCCACTGGGCCTGGGGCGCGCGCCGCGAACCGCCGGCCCTGGCCGGCAATCCGCTGGTTTCCATCCTGGTGCCCTGCTACAACGAGGCCGACAACGGCCAGGACACGCTGCTGGCCGCGCTGAACCAGAACTATCCTCACATCGAGGTCATCGCCATCAACGACGGCTCCAGCGACGGCACGGCGCAGATGCTGGACCGCCTGGCCGCGCAACACGAGCGGCTGCGCGTGGTGCACCTGGCGCAGAACCAGGGCAAGGCCATGGCGCTGCGCATGGGCGCGCTGGCGGCCCGCAGCGAGTACCTGGTCTGCATCGACGGCGACGCCATGCTGGATCCGGACGCCGCCGCCTACCTGGTGGCGCCGCTGATCGACAACCCGCGCGTGGGCGCGGTCACGGGCAATCCGCGCATCCGCACGCGCTCCACGCTGATCGGCCGCATCCAGGTGGGCGAATTCTCGTCCATCATCGGCCTGATCAAGCGCACGCAGCGGGTCTACGGCCAGGTGTTCACCGTGTCCGGCGTGGTGGCGGCGTTCCGCCGCACGGCGCTGGACCGGGTCGGCTACTGGAGCCTGGACATGATCACAGAGGACATCGACATCAGCTGGAAGCTGCAGCGTGACCACTGGTCGATCTTCTATGAACCGCGCGGCCTGTGCTGGATCCTGATGCCCGAGACGCTGCGCGGGCTGTGGAAGCAGCGGCTGCGCTGGGCCCAGGGCGGCGCCGAGGTCTTCCTGAAGAACCTGCGCTCGATCTGGAACTGGCGCCACCGCCGGCTGTGGCCGCTGATGGCGGAATTCTGCCTGTCCACGGCCTGGTCCTTCGCCTTCGCCATCTCGGTGCTGCTGTGGCTGGTCAGCCAGGTCGTCGCGCTGCCCAACAACATGCACATCGCCAGCCTGCTGCCGCCGGCCTTCACCGGCATGATGCTGGCAGTGGTCTGCCTGTTGCAGTTCGCCGTCAGCATCCTGATCGACCGCCGCTACGAGCCCGGGCTGGCGCGCTCGCTCTACTGGGTCATCTGGTATCCGCTCGCCTACTGGATGGTGAGCCTGCTCACCACGCTGGTGAGCTTTCCCAAGGTCATGCTGCGCCGGCAGGCGCGGCGCGCGCGCTGGACCAGTCCTGATCGCGGCATCAAATCCAAGGAGGCATCATGATCATCACCACGCGCCGGTCCCGCGCCGGCTACCTGTTCGACCTGCTGCTCACGGCCGGAGGCTGGTTCGCCTTCGTCTATCTGTTCGGCGCCGGCGTCCTCGCCATCCTGCGCGGGGCCGCCGGCGGGCCCGCGACCTCGCTGTGGGCGGTGTTCCTGCCCACGGCCAACACGCTGTGGGGCTACGCCGCGCTGGCGCTGGCCAATGCCGCGGCGCTGGTGGCCTGGGCGCTCTATAACCACCGGCGCTACGCCGGCAAGGACCGTCGCCGCCGGGCGCCCGCCATCGGCGACGCCCAGCTGGCGCGCAGCTTCACCGTCGCGCCCGCGCAATTGCAGCAGCTGCGCCGCGCCCGCGTCGCCGTCATCCATCATGGCGACGGCGGCGAGATCATCGGCATCGAACCGGCCCGCGCGCAGCTGCGCAGCGTGGCCTGAAACCGCGAGCGGGCCCGGGCCGCAAGGACCCGGGCC
>NZ_JCBANG010000093.1:0-23140 GCF_059760905.1 Achromobacter sp. 1011811831 | reverse complement strand
GGCGCCCACAGGCGCCCTTGTCGCATGCGCGCCGCGCGACAAAGCCTCGCAGGGCCAGCGCCGCCGCGCCTTTCAGGTTTGTGAAACGCGCAGCATCCATTACACTTTTCCGATGTATTGAGGCCGGTTCTCACTGCTGTGCCGGGAACGGGCGCATGTCCGCCATTCGATCGCAAGTACGGAATTCCAAGCTTATGACCCAGCGTTCGCGCCAAGTGATGCAAGCCCGCCGTCTCAAAGCCCTGCAATGGGCGGTAGCGCTGGCCCTGGGCACGAGCGTCTGCGGGTCTGCGTACGCCATGCGCGTGGGCCATTCGCGCGTGGTGTCGGTGCCGGGCGCGCCGCTGCAGGCCGTGGTCGGGCTGCAGGAACTGACGCCCGACGAGATCGCATCGCTGCGCGTCTCGGTGGCCGACGAGGCCGCCTGGCAGCGCGCCGGCCTGAAGCCGCCGGTGCCCCTGGCCGACCTGGTGGTGGGCGTCGAGAACGGCATGGACCCCTCGCGCAAGAACCTGCGGGTCCGTTCGAGCCAGGCGCCGGCCAGCGGCGCGGTCGACCTGCTGCTGGACATCAGTTCCAGCGCCGGCCAGCGCCAGGTCCAGGTCAGCATCCTGGTGCCGCTGCGCGGCTCGGGCGCCGACGCCACGCCGGCCTCCGTCGGCGGCAAGGCGCGCGCGGGCGCCGGCGCCGGCGGCGCCACGCTCAACGTCAAGCCGGGCGACACGCTCTACGCCATCGCGCAGCGCAACGCGGTGCCCGGCGCCTCCATCTACCAGATGCTGGTGGCCCTGTGGCGCGCCAATCCGCAGGCCTTCATCCAGAGCAACATGAATCTGCTCAAGGCCGGGCAGAAACTCTCCATTCCCGACGCCGACGCCGTGCGCGCGATCGATCCGGCCGAGGCGCGCCGGATCTTCAACGAGCATGCCGAAGCCTTCGCCAAGTACCGCTCGCGCCTGGGCGCGGCGGCGGGCGCCAATCCCACCGTGGTCAAGGGGCAGAGCGCGGCGTCCGGCACCGTCAGCCGTTCCGGCGATACGGGCGCCGCGTCCGCCGCGTCCGCCCAGGACCGCCTGCGCCTGTCCAACGGACAGGACGGCGGCCAGGCGCAAGCCGACGCCCAGGGCGATGCCAAGGCGTCCGCCGGACACGCGATGGCCGATGCGCAGGCGCGGGTGAATACGTTGCAGGGCAACGTGGACGCGTTGAACAAGGCGGTGGGAGAGCCGGGCGCGGCAGGACAGGCCGGTGCGACGGGCGCTGGCGGGGCAGCAGGATCGGCGGGGGCTGCCGGCGCCGCGGGATCGGCAGGCTCGGCGGGTGCCGCTGGCTCTGCGGGTGCTTCGGGCTCGACGGGGGCCGCCGGGGTTGCCGGATCTGGAGGCGCGGCAGGCGCGGCCGGTACTGCGGGATCCGCCGCCGCGGCGGGTGGTTCTGGCGCCGCCGGATCGACGGGCGCGACCGGTGCGGCAGGCGCCGCCGGATCGACCGGATCAACGGGCGCCGCCGGGTCGGCAGGAGCGACGGGCGCGGCAGGCGCGGCGGGTTCGAGTTCCGCTGCGGGAGCGGCGGGCGTCGCTGGCGCGGCGGCTTCCGTCGGCGCCGCTTCGGGTGCGGCCCAGGCCGCCGCTTCCGGCGCCTCGGCCCCGGAAGGCAAGAACACCGCGGACCAGAAGCCGTCCGATCTGCTGGCCGGCGCGCCGTCCTGGCTGACCGACAATCTGCTGGTGATCGTCACCGCCGTGCTGGCGTTGCTCGTCTTCATCATCGCCTGGGTGCTGCGCCGCGCCGGCGCGCGCCGTGGCGATGACGACGAGGAAACCTACGCCTACGCCGAGCCGGCGCTGGACACGGCCGCGCTGAACCGCAAGCTCGAGACCATCAGCCTCGATCTGGACGAGCCGCCTTCGGATGAACCGCGCCGCCCTGGCGCCACCAAGGCCTGATCGATGTCCAGAGTCGCATTGGGGCTGGCCTACGACGGCTCGGCCTGGCAAGGCTGGCAGACGCAGCCGCACGGGCAGACCGTGCAGGACACGCTGGAGGCCGCGCTGGCCAGCTTCTGCGGCGTGCAGGGCACGGTGCCCACCATCTGCGCGGGCCGCACCGACACCGGCGTGCACGGCGCCATGCAGGTCGTGCACCTGGACACGACGCTGGACCGGCGCATGGAGTCCTGGGTGCGCGGCGTGAACGCCTTCCTGCCGCCGTCGATCTCCGTGCAATGGGCCAGGCAGGTTCCGGACGATTTCCACGCCCGTTTCTCGGCCCGTTCGCGCACCTACGTCTATCTGCTGTGGCGCGGCCGCGTGCGTCCCGCGTTGTGGGCCGGGCGCGCCGGCTGGTGCTTCCAGCCGCTGGACGTGGCCGCCATGCGCGCGGCGGCCGGCGCCTTGCTGGGCGAGCACGATTTCTCCAGCTTCCGCTCGTCGCAGTGCCAGGCCAAGCATCCGGTGCGCCACCTGCATCGCCTGGACATCGAGGAACGCGGCCCGTTTCTTGTTTTTACGCTTCGGGCCAACGCTTTCCTGCATCATATGGTGCGCAACATCATGGGCGCGCTGCTGCAGGTCGGGCAGGGCAGGGAACAGGCGGAATGGATGGCGCGGCTGCTGTCCTGGCGCGACCGCAAGCGCGGCGCGCCGACCTTCGCGCCGGACGGCCTGTACCTGTCGGCCATCGAGTACCCCGAGGCCTTCGGCCTGGACGAGCTCGACGGCGGCGCGCTGCTGTTGTCGCCCTTCACGCAAACCTGGGACTAGCGCCGGCTGCGGCCCGCCGTTCCCTTTCGTTCGAGAGGTTCCTGCCATGCGCCGCCGCGACTTCCTCAAGCAAACCGCCCTGGGCGCCACGGCCGGCGCTGCCGCCCTGGCCGTGCCGGCGCATGCGCAGGAAGCGACCGTGGTGACGTGGCGGCTGGCATCCAGCTTTCCCAACGAATCCCCCACGCTGTACGCCGGCGCGGAGGACGTGGCGCGCTATGTGAGCGAGGTCACCGACGGCCGCTTCAGCATCGTCATTGCCGCCGACGAGGATGCCGTGCCGGCCGGGCAGGTGCTGCAGGCCGTCAGGGACGGCGTGGTCGAATGCGGCCACACGGCCTCGACCCGCTATTTCGATATCGACCCGGCGCTCAGCTTCGACGCCGGCGTGCCGTTCGGCCTGAACACGCGCCAGATGCACGCCTGGATGACGCAGGGCGAGGGCCTTGCGCTCACGCGCGTGCTGTTCGGCAAGCACAACATCCTGAACTTTCCCTGCGGCTACACCGGCGCGCAGATGGGCGGCTGGTTTCGCGGCGAGATCAAGACCGTCGACGATCTGCGCGGCCTGAAGATCAAGGCCAACGGCTTCGCCCGCCAGGTGCTCGCGCGCATGGGCGCGGCGCCCGTGGACATGCCGGTGGCCGATACCTACGCCGCGCTGGAACAGGGCGAGGTCGACGCGGTGGCCTGGATCGGTCCCTATGACGACGAGAGCCTGTCGCTCTACAAGGTCGCGCGGAACTACTACTTTCCCGGCTGGTGGTCGGGCACGTGGCAACTGTCGCTGTACGTGAACCAGGCCGCGCACGACGCCTTGCCCAAGTCCTACCAGACCGCGCTGGCGCTGGCCTGCCGCATGGCCAGCGCCAACATGATCGCCAAGTACGACGCCGGCAACCCCGACGCGCTGCGCCGCCTGGTGGGCAAGGGCGCGCAGCTGAAGGCGTTTCCCCGGCCCGTGCTGCAGGCCTGCCGCGAGGCGTCGCAGAAGGTGTTCCAGGAACTGGGCGCCAAGGATCCGATGTTCAAGAAGCTCTACGACAGCATGACGGCGTTCAGGGACAAGGAGATTCCCTGGTTCCGCGTCGCCGAGGGCGGTTTCGACGGCCTGATGGCCGCGCCGGCCCAGCCGGAAGCCTGAGCGTTTCCGTCCTGCCTGCGGCTCCGGCGATATACTGTTTGCCGATATGCCCCTTGCGCAAGGCGCTCGCATTGCCCGCATATGGAAGCCTTTGCCGCCGCGGCGCGTTCCGGCCCGACGGCGCACGCGGACCAGGGGGCTGTAGTTTTTCGCCGCGCCGCGCGCGGCGCCAGCCTGGAACCCCATGCGTACACGCATCAAGATTTGCGGCTTGACCCGCGAGCAGGACATCGACGCGGCCGTCTCGGCGGGCGTGGATGCCATTGGCTTTGTCTTCTATCCCAAGAGCAAGCGTTGCCTGACGCCCGCGCGCGCGGCCCAGCTGCGCCGCCGCGTGCCCGCCTTCGTCGACGTGGTGGCGCTGTTCGTCAATCCCGCCGATGACGAGGTGCGCGCCGTGCTGGATCAGGTCGGCCCCGAGCTGCTGCAGTTCCACGGCGACGAAACGCCGCAGCAATGCGCGCACCACGGCCAGCGCTTCCTGCGCGCGTTCCGCGTCGGCGCGCCCGGGCTGGACACGGCCGCCGGACTGGCCGCGCAATGCCGTGCCTACGGCGAAGCCGCGGGCTGGTTGTTCGACAGCTACAGCACCGGCTATGGCGGCAGCGGCCTGGCCTTCGATCACGCATTGCTCGACGAAGTGCGCGCCGATCCCTTGTCGCGTCCGCTCATCCTGTCGGGCGGCCTGAAGCCGGAAAATGTGGGCCAGGCGGTGCGCTTGCTGCGGCCGTGGGCCGTCGATGTAAGCAGCGGCGTCGAGGTCGAGCAAGGAATAAAAAGTTCTGATAGAATCTCTGTCTTCGTTGCAGCAACGCAAGAAGCTGACGCGAATTGAAGAGAGTGAATTGAAGTAAGTGTTGCAGGCCGGCGCGGCCGCGAAATTCAAGAGCTTGAGTCCTGGATTCAAGGCTTTTCGAACAAAGCAAATAAAGCCGCGCGGCGCAATGAAACAAGCAAAAAATCTGAAAAGACGATTTGCACGGTTCAAAAAAGCACTATATAATTCTTCTTCTTTGCAGGCGGTTAGCTCAGCTGGTTAGAGCGCCACGTTGACATCGTGGAGGTCGTTGGTTCGATTCCAATACCGCCTACCAAATTCCTGCAAAGTGCTGTGAAGCACGGCAAAGAAAAAGCCGCCCAGTCCATGACTCGGCGGCTTTTTTGTTTTCCGCCTGGGGCACTGGGATGGGCAATGCAGATGGCGTTCGGGCAAATGCGGCGCAAGGCAAAGATATAACCAGCGCGCGCCGATACAACCCCAGGCCAATACGGCCGGTAACCGGCGCTAGAGCCTTGTTTCAAGGAACGGCAATACACTGTGCCCACCTTGAACTCTGCGTGTATGACATGAAAATTCTCTGTGGCCTGATCGTGATGGCTTCCTTGCTTGCGGGCTGTGCCGTGTACACCCCGGACGGCGCGGTGATCGTCGACCCGCATCGTGGCGGTGGTGGCGGGTTCTGTCCGCCGGGGCAGGCAAAGAAGGGAAATTGTTGATTGGGAACGGCGGATTGCCGTTGAATAGGGCGCTCCAGGCACGGGGCGCCTTTTTCTTTTGCGTGGATCCGGCCAGGCTTGGGCAGTCCTTGAAGCCGGGGCAGCTGAAATCGGCATCGTCTTCTGTTTCGTGCGGGCTGGGGATCATCGCGTCAGGCTGGAACCAACATGAGGACGGCGTCACCCACTGGCTGTTCTCAGTTCCAGAGGAGCGGCGTCATGGTTGGCAAGGTCTATGAGCAGCCTGGTATCAACCGTATTCCGCCCCGCGAACGGGAGGACGGAAATAGCAAACCATCGCCTTCAACCACGCTTTCGGTCACGCCGCTTGACGATCCAAAACCTGTCGTAGTCCCGCGCTTCAAGCCCAAGCCTGATGTCGGGGCGTTCAAGCCATCGCCGGCGCCCGTGCCGATCAATTTGGCGATCAGGCAGCCGGCGGAGTCGATCGCCAAACCAACGCCCAAAACAGCGCTGAAACCGGCGCTCAAGCCGGAGTTCAAACCGGCGTCCAGACCGACAGAAAAACCGACGGAAAAACCGACGGCAAAACCAAAGGCCAAGCCGGAGATCCTCAACGCTGCGCTCGCCAATCAAACCGGCAAAGGCGTTTTTGCCGATGGCGAGAATCTGCCAAGGTTGCCGGTGCAACAGGCCATCTTTCGTTTCGCGCTGGAGCAGAGCAGGCGCATTGATGACTCTGCCGGCTATATGAAGATGAGCGAGGCCCTGGGGCTGGTGAGCAAGGCTACCCGGAAAATCGTTCAGCCATCCGTCGCGCTTTACCATGCGATCGACAACGATGATTTATCGCGCCTGCTTCGTTTGCAGAAGAAGGGCCTTATCCAGTACTCAGGATCAACGGTCCTGCGAGCGGATGTGACCTTGCCGGCGGTCGGCCTGAGGAAGCTGCCCGATTGGGTCAGGCATATCGATCTGGCGCATGCGTCCTATCGTCCCACCGCGCAGAATCAACAATCGCGCTATTTCTGGGAGATGCTTTCCGACTTCAAGAAGAGATCGGTTTCCCTGGAGACGCTGGTATTGCCGCATTGCGTCGCCTACCTTGACGCGGCACAGGAGTTCCTGGATCGGGGACGCCTGTTCGAGCAAGTCGAAGGGCAGGGGTTCGAGACGCTGAGGAAGCTGGTGGTGCCCGGCGAGCGCGTCCCCGGCGGCTTGCCAAGTTCCCTGCTGAGATGCTGCCCCGCGCTGGACACGCTGGTCATCGAGCATTTTGACGACGACAGCGACCTGACTGCCGTTGGGGAACTGGGCAACCTCAAGAGGCTGGAACTGAAGTTCAGGGGCACCTACGCGGCGCCCATTGATCTGCTCATGGGGAAGCTGGGCGTCATGGCTGGCGTCGAGGAATTCGATGGCAGCACCATCCCTAGAGAGTATCTGCTGGCCTCGTTGGAACGACATTTTCCCCAGCTTCGATCCTTCACTTGCGGGGAGGATTTCATGACCCCGCAGACGGTTCCCGACGGTGTGCGTCTTGATAACAACAAGCACCTGTCGGCGGTGACCTGGCTCGATGCGGAGGTTCCGAAGGCGACGCTCGACATGCTTGAGACGCTGCCCAGGCTCGACACCTTGCGCACGCCGAATTTTCCAATCCTTCCTCCCCAGGTCGGACAGATGCAGCAATGGGCGGATCATAAGATCTTTGGCAAGATCAAGGCGCTGGAGCTGGCCTGGTCCAGGATGAACGACGCGACGATGGCGGCATTGAGAGCGCAGCTGCCAGAGTGCGAGTTCCTGGGCCTGCCTGGCGATCTGTCGAGGTATGCGCAACCCGTGCATGCCAATACTGTCACCTGATGCGCCCCGGTGACGCAGCGGCAGGATACAGCCGTGCCCGCTCGGCGGAACGCCCGCGATCGCGGGCGTTACTCAACTTCTGACTACTCACGGGTCTGGAGGTTCAAGATGTCTATCGTGCGGAACTATCGCAATGCCAAGCTGCTGCTGAACGCGGCGCGAAAATCGCGGGCGCCGCTGGGCAAGCTCGGCAACGTCAACTTCAGCGCGGCGGGCCAGGGCGACAGAACGCCGCCGCGTGCGCCGTCAAGCTGGCGCGAGCGCTGCAGCGTGGCGATCCGTTCGCTGTCTTTCGCTCTCAAGGCCGTGGTTGTCCCGCAGCCGCGGCTGTTCACTGTCGTCAACAACGTTGCCTACGGCTATCCGCTGGAGGAAGATCCGCTCGGCTTGATCGTGAAAGCGCGGTGGAACGACCGGGTCGCCGAGTTGTACAGCGCCCTGACGGAACAGCCGGCGGCCAATCATCCCTTGGACATCGCGCCGACGCCGCGCCAGCGCCTGGCGCTTGAGCGCTTGCAGGCGCTGGCGGATACATGGACGGGACAGGGGCGGTCGCTGCTGGCGCTGCGTCCCGCGACGCTCGATCATCTGGCCGGGCTGCGCCCCGATGACCGGCTGGATATGGAGAGCACCATCAATGCGCTGGACTTCGCCGACGAGATGTCGCCCGAGCTGAGGGCGGTGGTGCTACCGTTTGTTCAGGCCCCGGCGCTCAATACCGGGCAGCAAGTGTCCCTGGCCGTCGCGGCAATGGATGCATAGACCGGGCCTCCTGACCTGGCGCCGTCTATCTTGATTCGGCCCTCGCGGGGCCGCTCGCATCGGATGGCTCGGGCCTTGTCAAATGCCTGTCCGGCAGGCGACTATCTGCGCCCGTCCAACTGCTGATTCCGAAGAGCATCATGTCCCGCCTGCGCCTCTTTCCATGTTCCACATACGCACTCGCATTCGCCGTCCTCCTGCTGGCGAGCGCCGCGCATGGTGCAAGCGGCGATCCCGCGCCACGGGCCGTGGACGTGGGCGCGGGCGGCGCTTCCCGCTCGATCCTGCTCGCGGGCGAGACCGCCGGAGATCATGCGCGTCCGCTGATCCTGGCCCTGCACGGCGGCGGATCCAACGCGCGCGCCTTCGCCGCCGAAACCGGCCTGGCCGCGGCGGCGGCCGAGCGGGGCTTCGTGGTGGCTTTCCTGGAAGGCTCCGGCACGACGCCTGGAGCTCGGACGTTCAATTCAGGCGCTTGTTGCGGCCATGCCCAGGCCAACCAGATAGATGACGTGGATTACGCGCGCCGCGTCGTCGCCACGCTCGCGGCGCAAGGGCTGGCGGATCCGGCCCGGGTCTACGCGGTCGGATTCTCGAATGGCGGCATGATGGCTTACCGGCTGGCGGCGCAGGCTCCCGAGCTGGTGGCGGGCGTTGCCGTGGTGTCTGGCACGCTGGACATCGATCCCGCGCTGGCGCGCGTCGCCAAGCCCGTCCTGCACATCCACGGGACCGTCGATCCTTATGTTCCCTATGCCGGCGGCGTAGGCGCCAAGGCGACGACGGCCAAGCCGCGCCTGGCCGTCGAGGCCGCGCTGGAGACCTGGGCACGGCTGGGTTGCGGGGGCGCGTCGCGTCCTGTCGCGCGCCGCACGGAAAGCCTGCCCGATGCGGCGGGCGACGGCACGCGCGTCGAGCGTCGCGAATACGGCTGCGCGGGCGCGCCGCCGGCCGTGCTGTATGTCATCGACGGCGGCGGCCATGCCTGGCCCTCGGGGCGCGGGCCGGCCAATCCCGAAAGCGGCACGCGTTCGCGCAACCTGGATGCCACGGCGGCGGCCGTTTCTTTTTTCAGCGCGCTGGCCGCGCCGGCATCGGGCGACTCCCGCTGAGGCGTGTCCGGCGCTCGGTGGTAAATGGGGCCGCAGACTCGGCATCCGCACCGGCTTCCGCATCCGCATTGCGGTTGCGCGCGCCCGGCCGCTTAGCTTCGCGTAAGGTTTCGCTGCTACCGTGATTCCAGCGCCGTTGTCTCGCGTGAGGCGGCGCCCATTGTCATCACCCGTTTGCAAGAGTGTTGCAATGCCGAGCCGTATTGTCGAACGCAACCACCACGGGAGATGCGCCATGATCGATGGACTCTGGCTGCTTCAATGGAGCATAGAAGGCACGGAACGCAGCGGCGTCATCGTGGTGAACGAGGGCCGGGCGCTGGGCGGCAACGCCGGCTTCATCTGTACGGGCATGCTGAGCGCGACCGGCGAGAACGTCATCGGCCAGCTGCACATCCGGCAGGTCAACCAGGCGCTGCCGCCGATCCTGCCCGGGCTGACCGATTACCGGCTGAGGATCGTCGGCATGCTGCATGGCGACCACATCGACATCGCGGGCGACATTCCGGACCGTCCGGAATTGACCGTGCGGATCCGCGCGACCCGGCATGCCGTGTAGCGACTGGCCGAGTCGATATCGGTCACTTGCATTCCATCGAATAGCCGCAACGCAGCTGGTCCGGAATGTTCCTGCCTTCGGCGCCGTCGATCAGGCCGGCGGGCACGTCCCAGGCGGTGAGTTCGCTGGGCGGGCCGTTGCCTTGGGCGCGGGCATGGATCCACAGCTTGTCGCCTTTCCATGAGAAGGCCATGGCGCTGACGGCATGGCTGTCGGACACGCGCAGGTTGAGCGCGATCTTTCCGCTTTTCATGTCGATCACCGTCACCGCCGATTCGCCGCCGCTGATCGCCAGCAGGCGGCCGTGCGCGCTGCGCGCCACGCTGGACGTGTAGTTCGCGGCGGGCGTGGCCAGATCGAAGCGAGGCAGGCCGGTGGCCGGATCGATGACGCGGAATACCTGGGCGCCTTCGGCATCGGTCGCGGGCGCCAGCGCCCAGCCGCCGGCATGGCTGCCGAAGAAGAGCTTGCCGGTCGAGGTCTTGATGCTGCGGCTGACGCGGGCCGTGTCCGGGTCGATGCCGTAGCCGTCGCGATCGGCGGCCCAGAACAGGCCGTCGCCGAAATGGATGGCCGCGCTGTGGCTCCAGGGCAGGGCGTGTTCCACCGCGTCGCTGGCCGCGCGGCGCGGCTCCGCGTTCCAGGTGTGCTGGCTCCAGCGGCCTTGCGGCGTCAGGGCGTATAGCTGGTCGTCTTGGCGCAGGGCGACGCCGCCGCCGGCGCGGATGGTCCAGTTGTTGATGCGCCAGGCTTGCATGCCCGGGGCGGGCGCGTAGGCTACCGGCTTGCCGCCGGGTCGCCAGGCCTGCAGGCGGGGCGCGCCGTGCTCGTCCGTGGCCAGGCTCCAGACCTGGCCGTCCGGATCGATCTTCAGGCCGCGCGCGCCGTTCAATCCGCTGACGGCCTGTCGCTGTACGCCATCGCCTTGCGACACATAGCGGTGCGTCGCGGCTCCCGAGGCCAGCAGGCTGCCGTCCGGCAGGGCGAGCAGACGCCAGTCGACGTTGTCGTAGCGGCGCAGCTCGGCCTCGTCGGCGGGCAGGGCGATGCCGGGCAGGCTGGTCGGCGTCAAGGCGGAAGCCTGGAGGGTCGACGGGGCCGGCTGGGGCCGGCCGCGCGCGTAGGCGTCGAAATAGGCTTGCATGACGTGGCCGGCGCTGGCCGGAGCCAGGGCCTGCATGCGCGAGGCCAGTGCGTCCAGATAGCGTTCCAGCGCCGGATCCAGGCGTTCGGCGGCGTGGGTGTTGCGCTCGATGTGCGGATCCGGGAAGCAGGTCACGCCGACCATGCAGCTCATCAGCTTGAACTGCCGCGTGACGGTGGCGGCGGTGCCGCCGTACCAGACCAGGGTCAGCGGCGGCGTGTCCACCAGCGACGAGAGGTCCATGACCGTGCCGTAGTCGATCTGCCGCGCGCGCGATTTACCTTGCGTGCGCTGGAACGACCAGCGCGCGATGGGCTGTGCCACGAACGGGACGGACTTGAGCGTGTCGTCGGCGTAGTCCTGTTGCGATGCAATCGCGTCGCGGAAGGCGGTGTTCTCCTCGCGCGTGATCGCGCCGGTCTTGAGCGCCTGGTCCAGCACGGACGCCGCCTGCGCGCCGGCCTGGGCGGCCAGGGCCTGGCGCAGCGCCGGGAGATGGCGGGCGCCGACCTGCACCCAGTAGAACTCCATGCCCGACAGGGGCGCGGTGTCGTCGCGCGGCTGGAATCCGCGCAGCCCGGCCGTGGCGGCGAAGCCCTGTTCGATATCGCGCTTGACCGTGGCGTAGGGTTGCGGGATCAGGTAGTAGCGGCCGTGGACGTAGGCGGCGCCGGGTTCGGGCTGCATCAATATCCGGGCATCGTTGGCGCCAGCGGCGGCTGCGGCTGCCGCCAGCATCAACGCCACGCCGGCCGCGCGGGCGGCCCAGGCGCTGAAAGCGCGGGCCTTTGGGCCGCGCGGGCGCATCCATGAGGACTGCACTGTGGAGCTCCGAAGAAGAAGGGGGGCCGACAGGGGAAAGCGTCTTGCGGCGCGATCCGGGCGGCGCGCGCATTGTCGCATGTCGGTCTTAGTCGAACGCCGCCGCTCTTGCTTCGTCGGCCCGGAACGCGAATGCTGCCTGGATATCGCTTTCCACCACCCGGCCCCGCGACAGCGGCGGCAGCCGGTCGGGCGCGAAGAAGCCGGCGTCCATCGTTTCCAGGCCGGGCGTCGGCGTGCGCTCATCGCCGTCGCGCGCGCACAGGAAGAACAGCTTGTAGAAATCCCGCACGTCGGGCTCGTATTCGCGCTTGGCCTTGTGGCGCACGCTGTACAGGCGCGTGGCGGAAACGGCGATGCCCGCTTCTTCGCGGATTTCCTTGATCACGTTCTCGGCTGGCGACAGGCCGACGTCGGCATAGCCGCCTGGCAGCGTCCAGCAGCCGTCGCTTTTCTCGCGTACCAGCAGGATCCGGCCATGCTCGATGAGCGCGCCGCGTACGTCCACCTTCGGCGTGGCGTAGCCCTGGGCGAAATCGGAGACCAGCTCCAGGATGCGGGCCGGCGGCACGCCGCCCAGCTCGGCGAGCATGCGATGGGCGATGTCGGCGATCTCCTGGTAGCGTTCACGGTCGTATTCGTCGCGGCAGAAGTGCAGGCCCGTGGAGGCGATTGCCTGCAAGCGCTTGGCCTGGGTCAGCCATGTGTTGTCCATTTGCGGAACTCCTGGAATCGGATCGGGACAGGCTTCAGTTATAGCGCGTCGCCGGAAGGCTTTGATTGTGGGAGGCGAGGAAGCGCATTTTCCGGAAAACAGGAAAACCCCGTTTCAAAATCACGGCCTTGACGATTCTTGGCATTACCGGCCCCGCATTGCTCCTATACTGGCGCAGCTTCAGGCCGCCATTCCGGTGTTATTCGAATCGCGCGGCCGCACGACAGGCCTTGCGATTCCGCTGACGGCCCGACCCCTTATCCCCGGTTTGACTTCGAGACCATGCGCCCCCCTTCCTTGAATGAAGGCGTTAATCCCTTGGCGCCGCCTGCCGATGCCGCCGGTATATTGCTTGCGGTAAACCGATTATTGGCCGATGCCCCCGAGCAGGGGTTTTTCCATTATCTGGCCGAGCAGGCCCGCGCCGCGTTCGGGGCGGATATCGCGTGGGTGCTGCTGACGCGCGATGGCGAGTCCGAGCTGATCGTCGCGGAGCCCTCTGGCGCGCCCTTGCGCCAGGCTGCCCAGGCCATGCACGTGGCCTTGGCGGCGGGCGGGGATGCCGTCCGGGTGGATGAAGGCGGTGGCACGCTGCCGGACGCGGGCTGGTTCGTCCGCGAAGGCGTGCGGGCCTGCGCGGCCAGGGCCTTGCGCGATCCGGACGGCGCGTTGCGCGGGCATGTGGCATTGGTCTTCCGGCGGGCGGTGCCCGCTGCCGCCGCGTATGGCGATGCCCTGGGCATCCTGGCGTCCTATGCGCGGCGCAGCGTGCTCGGCTATCGCGAACTGCGCCGCCGCGCCGACGATTGGCGCGGACTGGTGACGCAGTACGAGGCGCTGTTCCACAGCGCGCCGGTGCTGATCAACGCCTTCGACCAGGACGGCCGCTGCACCTTGTGGAACGAGGAGTGCGAACGCCGCTTCGGCTGGTCGATCGCCGAGATCAACCGCCAGGACGATCCGCTGGCGCTGTTCTATCCCGATCCCTCGGACCGGGCGCGGGTGCGCGAAAGCGTGGACAGCGCGCCGTGCCGGACGTTTCGCGAGTGGTACCCGCTGACGCGCGCGGGCGAGCGGCTGACCGTGATGTGGTCGAACGTCAGCCTGCCCGACGGCCGCATCATCAACATCGGGCTGGATGCCACCGAAAGCCGGCGGGCGCAGGCCGCGATCGCCAGGATGGCGACGGTGGACAGCCTGACCGGCTGCTGGAACCGGGCCGAGATCCTGCGGCGCATGAGCCTGAAGCTGAACGCCGCGCGGCTGGATCCGGGCGCGGCCTTCACCGCGCTGATGCTGGACCTGGACTTCTTCAAGCAGGTCAACGATCGCTACGGGCACCTGGCCGGCGACGCCGCGCTGCGGCACTTCTGCGACCAGCTGCGCGCCTGCGTGCGCGGCGGCGACGCCATCGGACGCCTGGGCGGCGAGGAGTTCCTGGTGCTGCTGGACGGCGATGATCCCGGCACCGCGCTGGCGGTCTGTGACCGGCTGCGCGAGGCTCTGCGCAACCACGCGCTGGAATTCGGCGACGATCCCCTGATGCTGTCGGCCAGCGGTGGCATCGCGCGTTTCGTGCCGGGCGACACAGGCACCTCGGACGTGATCCGGCGCGCCGACCTGGCGCTGTACCGGGCCAAGCGCGAGGGCCGTGATCGCGCGGTGGTGTACGACGGCTGAACGCGGCGCAACGGGCCGGCCGGGCCGCGCCATCGGCCGCATCGCTTTTGCGATATCCTGCTGTCCATCATGATGAGAGCGATCTGGCTGGTTCTGGGCTGCGTGATGGTGGCGCTGGGCGTCATCGGCGCATTCCTGCCGGTGATGCCGACCACGATTTTCCTGATCCTGGCGGTGGGCTGCTTTTCCCGCTCGTCTCCCAGGCTGGAAAAATGGCTGCTGGACAGCCCCACCTATGGTCCTTCGCTGCGCGCCTGGCGCGAGCAGGGCGCGGTGTCGCGCAAGGGCAAGACCTACGCCACGCTGGGCATGGCGGTCGGCTACGCGCTGTTCTGGTGGGGGGCGCATCCGTCCTGGCCGCTGGCCCTGGGCGTGGGCCTGTTTTTCATCGCCAGCGCGGCCTACGTGCTGTCGCGCCCCAGTCCGCGCGCGCAGGCGCCGTCCGGCGGACCGGACGACGCCTGAACCCTCAATGCGAATGCCGGGGATCGCCGCGCGTTTCCACCACCTTCAGGTACAGCGTCGCCGGCTCCAGGCAGCCGCCGGTGGATAACTGGCCGACCATCTTCCGATAGATCTCCTGCCACGGCGTCTGCGCGGGCGGCGGCTGCATGGCCGGCTCGGCGCGGCGCTTCTGCAACTCGGTCTCGTCCACCAGGGCCGTGACCGAGCGCTGGTTCAGGTCGACGCGGATGCGGTCGCCGGTG
Source organism: Achromobacter sp. 1011811831 (assembly GCF_059760905.1). Classification (NCBI taxonomy): domain Bacteria; kingdom Pseudomonadati; phylum Pseudomonadota; class Betaproteobacteria; order Burkholderiales; family Alcaligenaceae; genus Achromobacter; species Achromobacter sp. 1011811831. The sequence goes on along the minus strand of NZ_JCBANG010000093.1, from coordinate 8,409 downwards.
CGCAGCAGCGCCAGCCCGCCGCCCACGGCCGCCTCGGGCGACATGTTCAGGATCGAGGGGCTGGCCGAGGTGCCGCTCTGGCGGCCGTCGCCTAGGCAGGGCAGCGAGTCGATGCCGCGCTTGATCAGGTGCGAGGGCGGGGCCATGTTGACCACCTCGGCGCTGCCGGGATAGCCCACGGTGCCGGCGCCCCGGATCACCAGGATGCAATGCTCGTCGATGTTCAGCGCTGGATCCTCGATGCGCGCGTGATAGTCCTCGGGGCCGTCGAACACGATGGCGCGCGCCTCGAAGGCGTTCTCGTCGCCGGGCTCGGACAGGTAGGCGCGGCGGAAGGCCTCGCCCACCACCGACATCTTGATGACCGCGCTGTCGAAGAAGTTGCCCGACAGCACGATGAAGCCGGCGCGGTGCTTGAGCGGCTGCGCGCAGCTGCGGATGACGTCGGGATCGCGGGTCTTGGCGGCGGCGGCGATCTCGCCGATGGTCTGGCCGGACACGGTCAGGCAGCCGTCGTGCAGCCGGCCTGCGGCCTGCAATTCATGCAGCACGGCGGGCACGCCGCCGGCGCGGTGAAAGCCCTCGCCCAGGTGCTCGCCGGCGGGCACGCAGTTGGCCAGCAGCGGCACGTCCTCGCCCAGCCGTTGCCAGTCGTCCAGGCTCAGGTCGATGCCGGCATGGCGTGCCATGGCGATCAGGTGCGGCGGACAGTTGCTGGACGCGCCCAGCGCCGAGGCTACCACGATGGCGTTCTCGAAGGCTGCGCGGGTCAGGATGCGCGACGGTCGCAGGTCCTCGCGCACCATGTCGCAGATGCGCTTGCCGGTGGCGTAGGCCATCTGGCCGCGCTCGCGGTAGGGCGCGGGGATGCTGGCGCAGGTCGGCAGCGACATGCCCAGCGCCTCGGCCAGCGAGTTCATCGACAGCGCCGTGCCCATGGTGTTGCAGTGGCCGACGGACGGCGAGGACGCCGTCGCCAGCGTCATGAAGCCTTCGTAGTCGAGCTTGCCCGCCGCCATCAGGTTGCGCGCGTGCCAGATCACCGTGCCCGAGCCCACGCGCTGGCCGTCGTGCCAGCCGTCCAGCATGGGGCCGCCGGACAGCACGATCGCGGGAATGTCCACGGTGGCCGCGGCCATCAGGCAGGCGGGCGTGGTCTTGTCGCAGCCGGTGGTCAGCACCACGCCGTCCAGCGGATAGCCGTGCAGGATCTCCACCAGGCCCAGGTAGGCCAGGTTGCGGTCCAGCGCGGCGGTGGGGCGGCGGCCCTGTTCGGCCAGCGGATGGACCGGGAACTCCATCGGGATTCCGCCCGCGTCGCGGATGCCGGCCTTGATGCGCTCGGCCAGCGCCAGATGGTGGCGGTTGCAGGGCGCGAGGTCGCTGCCGGTCTGGGCGATGCCGATGATGGGCCGGCCCGATTGCAGCTCCTCGCGGGTCAGGCCGTAGTTGAGGTAGCGCTCGACGTAGATCGCCGTCATGTCGGCGTGGGAGGGATCGTCGAACCATTTCTGGCTGCGCAGTCTGCGGGGTGTCTGGGACATGGGAATCTCGTGTGCTTCGTTGTTTGCTTCGGGGGAGCCGCGCCCCGGGGACGATGCACCGGGGCGCGGGCTCAGTTGCGGGCCTTCTGTATTTCCTCGTTCAATTGCTTGATCAGCTCGGGGCCGAGTTCCTGCGTGTACTTGTCGACCACCGGCTGCACCTTCTGGCGCATGCGCGCCACTTCATCGGCCGACACGGTGTTGATCTTCATGCCGTGCTGCTCCAGCGTGCCCATGGCCTTGAGCGAGTCGGCGCGGCTGTCCTGGCGCTCGAAGTCGCGCGAGGTCGCGGCGGCCTGGCGGATCAGCTGCTGTTCGTCGGCCGACAGCTTGTCCCACCATTTCTTCGAGGCCAGCACCACCCAGGGCGTGTAGACGTGGCGCGTGATGGTCAGGTAAGGCTGCACTTCATAGAACTTGCTGCTCTGGATTGTGGTGATGGGGTTTTCCTGGCCGTCCACCGTGCGCGTCTCCAGCGCCGTGAACAGCTCGGAGAAGGGCATGGGCACGGCGTTGGCGCCCAGCGTGTTGAACACGCCCAGCGCGATCTGGTTCTGCATGACGCGCAGCTTGATGCCTTGCAGGTCCTCGGCGCGGGCGATGGGGCGCTTGGAGTTGGTCATGTTGCGAAAGCCGTTCTCCCAATAGACCAGGCCCACCAGCCCCTTGGCCTCCAGCTTCTTGAGCAGGTCCTGGCCCAGCGGGCCGTCCAGCACCGCATCGGCTTCCTTTTCGCTGTTGAACAGGAACGGCAGGTCGAACACGCCGAACTCCTTGACCATGCCGGCCAGCGGCGCGGTCGAGCCCACCATCATTTCCTGGGCGCCGCCGGCCAGCGCGCCCTGCATCTGTTCGTCCGAGCCCAGGTTGGCCGAGCCGAAGGTCTTCATCTTCAGCTTGCCGCCGCTGATCTTCTCCAGTTCCTGCGCCAGGTGGCGCGCGGCGCGGCCCTGCACGCTTTCCTCGTTCAGGCCGTAGCCGAAGCGGATCAGGCGCGGCTTGACGTCGGCCGCCGAGGCGGCGCCGGCCACGGCGCAGGACAGGGCGGCGGCCAGGACCAGGATGCGGGCCTTGAGCGAGGTCTTGAGCGGGGTATTTTGCAGCTTGAGCATGTCTTTCCTCCTTGGTTCTTCTTTGTGGGCGCGCCCTAGTGCATCCAGCGCGCGGGGACGGTGATCAGTTCGGGGAAGATCACCAGCAGGACCAGCAGCAGCGTGTAGGCGACCACATAGCGCCACACGCCCCTGCAGATGGTTTCCATGTTGATGCGGGCCACGCCGCAGACGACGTTCAGCACCGTGCCCACCGGCGGCGTGAGCAGGCCCACGCAGCCCACCATGACGAACATCACGCCGAAATAGACCGGGTCGATGCCGGCCTTGGTGATGACCGGCATCAGCACCGGCGCCAGGATCAGGATGGTGGGCGTCAGGTCCATCACCGTGCCGACCAGCGTCAGCAGCACCAGCAGCGCGAACATCAGCAGCCTGGGCTGGTCCAGCACCGGATCGAGCAGCGCGATCAGGTCCTGCGGCATGTCGGCCAGCGTGATCATGTAGGACGACACCATGGCCGCCGCCACCAGGAACATGACCACGGCGGTGGTGCGGGCGGCGTTGACGAACAGCGGCATCAGGTCGCGCGCCTTGATCTCGCGGTAGACGAACAGGCTGACCAGCAGCGCGTACACCGCCGCCACCACGGCGGCCTCGGTCGGCGTGAAGATGCCGCCGCGCAGTCCGCCGATGATGATGACGGGCAGCATCAGCGCCCAGCCCGCCTCGCGCAGCGCCCGCAGCCGCGCGCCCCAGGGCTGGCGCGGCGAGGGCTTGATGGCGCCGTGCTTGCGCGCCACCCAGGTCCACACCGCCACCAGCGTCAGGCCCATCATCAGGCCCGGAGCGATGCCGGCGAAAAAGAGCTTGGTGATCGACACATTGGTGGCGACGCCGAAGATGATGAAGGAGATCGACGGCGGGATGATGGGTGCGATGATGCCGCCGGCGGCGATCAGGCCGGAGGCCTGGCCGGCGTCGTAGCCCTTTTCGCGCAGCATGGGGATCAGCAGCGAGCCGAGCGCGGCGGCGTCTGCCACCGCCGAGCCGGACAGCGCCGCCAGCAGCACGCTGGCGAAGATGGCCACATAGCCCAGGCCGCCCTGGATGTGGCCGACGAACATGCTGGCCAGGTTGACGATGCGGCGCGAGATGCCGCCGGCGTTCATCAGCTCGCCGGCCAGCATGAACAGCGGCACGGCCATCAGCGTGAAGCTGTTGGCGCCGGACAGCATGTTCTGCGACAGGATCTGGGTATCGAAGAAATCCAGCTGGAACATCATGGCGATCGCGCTGAGCAGCAGCGCGAAGGCGATGGGCATGCCCAGGGCGATCAGCCCCAGCAGCACGATCAGGAAGACGGTCAGGATCATCTTTCGGGTCCGGGCGGTGTGGGGAGGGGATCAGTCCAGCGGATTCTCGGCGCTGGATTCGGCGGGCAGGGGGCCTCCCGCCAGGACGCGGACCAGGTCCACCAGGGTCAGCAGGCCCATGGCCGCCGCCGCATACAGCGCGGCGGCGTTGAACACCGCCAGCGGCAGGCCGGTGACCGGCAGCCGCGTGTCCAGGCCGATCAGGGTCTGGGTCCAGCTGCCCTCGGCCATCAGCCACAGCACCCACAGCGTCAGCAGCTGGCACAGCACGTGCGTCACGCGCCGCGCGGCCGGGCCGAAGCGCTCGACCAGCATGGTCACGCCGATGTGCTGGTGCTCGCGCAGCGCCAGCACCGAGCCCAGGAAGATCATCCAGACGAAGGCCAGCCGCGACAGCTCGTCGGACACGTTGATGCCGGAATTGAACAGGTAGCGTAGCGCGACGTTGCCGAACAGCAGCACGACCATGACCGCCAGACAGGCGACCATCAGCCAGGTCTGCAGGCGGGCACAGCAGTCGGCGGCGCGGGCCAGCGCGGATGCGCCGGGCCGCCCGGGCGGGGAAGCTCGCATGGGGGGTGTCTCCTTGTTTTTTCCGTCCGGAATCTGGTCAGGGCGGGTATTTGTGTTTTGGATGTTAGCGCTAACATTTTCCGTTTGGCAAGCCCCGCGCTTTCGTTCAGACTACGCGCTTCCGTCCGCCGTCCCGGTATGTCCAGGCCCAGGCCCATGTCGATCCGCAAACCCCGAAGCACCCGCGCCGGCCGCGTCACCATGCAGGAAGTGGCGCGGCGCGCGGGCGTAAGCGCCATCACCGTGTCGCGCGCGCTGCGCACGCCGGACAAGGTGGCCGAGCCCGTGCGCCTGCGCATCGCGCAGGTCTGCCAGGAGCTGGGCTACGTGCCCAACCACGCGGCCAGCGCGCTGGCCTCGGCCCGCTCGCAGACCGTGGTGGTGCTGATCCCGTCGCTGAGCAACGTGGTGTTCGTGGACATCCTCAGCGGCATCAAGGAGGCGCTGGACGCCCAGGGCTATCTCATGCTGATCGGCGTCACCGGCTATTCGCCCGAGGCCGAGGAAAACCTGCTGCGCACCTATCTGCAGCATGCGCCCGACGGCCTGATCCTGACCGGCATCGACCACACGCCCGGCGTCTGGAGCCTGCTGCGCGCGCAGCAGATTCCCACCGTCCACACCATCGAGACGCTGGACGACGGCGCGGACATGAGCGTGGGCTTCTCGCAGTTCGAATCCGGCTACGCGGCTGGCCGGCACCTGCTGGATTGCGGCTACCGGCGCATCGCCATCGTGGGCGCGCAGCTCGATCCGCGCTCGCTGCGCCGCTGCGAGGGCTGCCGCCAGTCGCTGCGCGACGCCGGCGCCTATGATCCGACGCTGGAGATCATGACGCCGGAGAAATCCTCGATCGGCCTGGGGGCGGAGTTGATGGGCCGGCTGCACCGCGAGCATCCGGATTGCGACGCCGTGTTCTTCGTCAACGACGACCTGGCCCAGGGCGCGGTGTTCCAGTGCGCGCGGCTGGGGCTGGCCGTGCCAGGCCGGATCGGGCTGGTGGGCTTTCACGATCTGGCCGGTTCGGCCTGGACCACGCCGCCGCTGTCCACCATCGCCACGCCGCGCTACGAGATCGGGCTGGCCGCGGCCGGCCTGCTGATGCGCCACCTGGCAGGAGAGGCCATAGAGCGGCGCCACGTGGACCTGGGTTTCGAGCTGGTGCGCCGGCAGACGACCTGAATCGTCCGCGCGGCGGCAAGGGACGGGCGCGGCGGTGGCCGCCGTCAGCGCCGCAGCGCCAGGAACATGCCCGCCGCCATGATCAGCAGCATGCCCGCCATGGCCAGGCTGTCGGGCGGACGCTGCAGCCAGAAGGTGCTGAAGATCACCGCCAGCAGCAGCTGGAAGTAGTTCAGCGGCGCCAGCGTGGCCGCCGGCACGCGCTGGAAGGCGGAGATCAGCAGGATCTGCGCCAGGCCGCTGCACAGGCCCAGGGCCACGATCAGCGCCAGGTCCGGCGTCGCCGGCCAGGGATCGGGCAGGAAGAAGGGCGCGGGCAGGGCGGTGGCGATCAGGCAGATCAGGGCGGTGTAGGCGTATTGCACCGGCCCCGGCACCGGGCCGGCGAGCTTGCGCGTCAGCACCTGGAACACCGCATAGCTCACCGCCGACACCGCCATCAGCAGCGTGCCCAGCCAGGGCAGGTCGGCGCCGGGCCGCACGATCAGCAGCATGCCGGCGAAGCCGACGGCGACGGCGGCCCATTGCGCCGCGCGCACCCGCTCGCCCAGCAGCCAGGGCGACAGCGCCACCATGATCAGCGGTGATGTGAAATAGATCGCGGTGGCTTCGGACAGCGGCATCCAGATCAGCGCCGTCATGAAGCAGGTGCCGACGGTGGCCAGCATCAGGCCGCGCAGCACCAGCAGCCCCTTGTACGGCGCGTCGCGCAGGCGCGGCCGTCCCGCGCGCCACAGCAGGAACAGCGCCAGCGTCGCCACGGCCGTGTAGCGGACCACGTTCAGGAAGGGCGCCGGGTAGTGTTCCAGCAACCGCTTGGCGCCGGCGTCGAAGGTGGCGAAGGCGACCAGCGCGGCGAAGAACAGCAGCACGCCGGCGCGCCGCGAGGCGGCCGTGCCGGCGGCGGGCGAGGGCAGGGCCTCGGAGCGGGCGGGGGGCGGCATCGCGGCGTTCAGCTCCGGCCCAGGCCTTGCAGGAAGGCATCCAGCGCCGGCCCGATGGCCTCGACCATATAGCCGCCTTCCTGCACCACCACGGTGGGCAGCCCCAGGGCGCCGATGCGCGCGCCGATCTCGCGGTATGCATCGATGTCCAGGCGCAGCACGCTGATGGGATCGTCCTTGTAGGTGTCGAAGCCCAGCGCCAGCACCAGGGCCTGGGGCGCGTGGCCGGCCAGCGCAGCCAGCGCCGTGTCCAGCGCGCGCAGGAAGGGATCGTTGCCGGACCCATGCGGCAGCGGCAGGTTCAGGTTGAAGCCTTCGCCCTCGCCATGGCCGCGTTCATGGGCATAGCCGCTGTAGAACGGGTAGTAGCCGGCAGGGTCGGCATGCAGCGACGCCGTCATGACGTCGGCGCGGCGGTAGAAGATCTGCTGCGTGCCGTCGCCATGGTGCGCGTCCACGTCCAGCACCGCCACGCGGGCGTGCGTGCGGCGCAGCCGGGCGGCGGCCGCCGCGCTGCTGTTCAGGTAGCAGAAGCCGCCGGCGCGGTCGCGGTGGGCGTGATGGCCGGACGGGCGGCACAGCGCATAGGCCGCGCCGCCGTGCGCCGCGACGTGGTCGGCCGCGGCGACCGCGCTGTGCGTGGAGCGCAGCGCCGAACGCCAGGTGTGCGGGCCGATGGGGCAGGACAGATCGCTCAGGTAATAGCCGGTCTGGGCGACGATGGACGGCGAGGGGCAGGGCGGCCGGCCATCTGCCTCGACGCGGCCGTTCAGGTAGGGCGACAGGTTGGGCAGCACTTCCGGGCCGGGATCCACGCCGGGCCCCTTCAAGGCCTGCCAGCGGGCGTAGGCGCTTTCCAGATAGTCCAGATAATCGGCGCCGTGCACCGCCAGCAGCGGTTCGCGGCCGAAATCGGGCGGGGCCTGCACCGCGATGCCTCGGGCCGCCAGCGCGGCCTGCAGGCTGCCGGCGCGCGACGGCAGGTCGGTGGGCGCGCTGATGCGGCCCAGCCGCATGAACTGGCGCGGCTCGTGCAGCAGTTGTTCGTCGGAGAAAAAGGCTTGCATGGGGTTCCCGTCAGTGCGATGCCTGTTTGATCTCGACCTCGACGAAGACGAACTCGGCTTCGCCCGGGTTGATCACATTGTGTTCCACGCCAATCGAGCGATAGTACGACACGCCGGCGGTCAGCTGGCTGGTGACCGGGCCGTCGGGCGTTTCCAGCAGCAGCGGGCCGGTGGTCTGCGGCACCACCACGTAATTCATGCCGTGGCGGTGCCAGCCGGTTTCGCCGCCCGGCGGGAAGCGCCATTCGGTGACGGTGACGAACTCGTTGTCGATCTGCACGGTGGGGATGGCCTGGGGGCGTTGCATGGATGCGTCTCCTGTGTGGTGTGGGGTGTCGTCATGCGGCCTGGGCGCGGGCCTGGGTCGGATCCCAGTGCTGGCCGGGCACGGCGGCGATCAATTGCCGGGTGTAGGCGTGCTGCGGGTGGTCGAAGATCTGCGACGGCGTGCCGTGTTCCACGACCTTGCCGCGATGCATGACCAGCACGGCGTCGCAGATCTGAGCGGCCACGCGCAGGTCGTGGGTGATGAAGACCAGGGCGATGCGCAGGCGCTGCTGCAGCTCGCGCAGCAGCTCCAGCACCTGGGCCTGCACCGACACGTCCAGCGCCGATACCGATTCGTCGGCCACCAGCACCTTGGGCTCCAGCGCCAGCGCGCGCGCGATGCC
>NZ_JCBANG010000092.1:0-23509 GCF_059760905.1 Achromobacter sp. 1011811831 | reverse complement strand
AATTCTCCCCCTTGTCTTACTGGGCCGCGCCGTCAGATTTGTAAAAGGACCCGCCTTGCGGGTCCCGCCGCCACCCGGCCCGTGGGGCCGGCCAGCCGCCGTCGCGCGGATCAGCCGCCGACGGCCTGCGCCGGTTGCGCCGCGCCCGCCGCCGAGGCGGTACGCTCGGTCCAGCCGCCGCCCAGCGCCTTGTACAGGTTCACCAGGTTGGACAGGCGCGCGCGGCGCGTGTCCACCAGCGACTGCTGGGCGCTGTACAGCGAACGCTGCGAATCCAGCACGCTCAGGTAGTTGTCGATGCCCTGGCGGAAGCGCTGGTCGGACACATCGTAGGCGCGCTGGCTGGCGTCCACCAGCAGGCGTTGCGCCTGGATCTGCTCGTCCAGCGTGCCGCGTCCGGCCAGCGCGTCGGCCACTTCGCGAAAGCCCGACTGGATCGCCTTTTCGTACTGCGCGATCTGCACGTTCTTCTGCACATGGGCCAGGTCCAGTCCGGCCAGCAGCGAGCCGCCGGCGAAGATCGGCACCGTGATCTGCGGCGTGAAACTCCAGGCCCCGAACCGCCATCGAACAGGCCGCCCAGGCTGGAGCTGGCCGTGCCCGCCGTGCCGGTCAGGCTGATGGTCGGGAAGAAGGCCGCGCGCGCCGCGCCGATGTTGGCGTTGGCGCCCTTGAGCTGGTGCTCGGCCGCGCGGATGTCCGGGCGGCGCGCCAGCAGGTCGGACGGCAGCCCGGCCGGCAAGGCGGTGGGCAACATGCCGTCGTCCAGCCTGACGGCCTGGTCCAGCGCCGCCGACAGATCGTCGGGCAGCGGCTGGCCCGCCAGCAGCACCAGCGCGTTGCGGTCCTGCGCGGCCTGGCGCGTGTACTGCGACAGGTTGCGCTCGGCGGTGCGCAGGCCGACCTCGGCCTGGCTCAGGTCCAGCGCGGTCGACAGGCCGATGTCGTAGCTCTGCTGCGTCAGCTTGAACGAATCCTGCTGGCTCTTGAGCGTGTCGCGCGTCAGCGCCAGCAGCTCCTGGTCGGCGCGCAGCGTCAGGTAGGCGTTGGCGACTTCGGCGACCAGCGACAGCTGCGTGGCCGTGCGCGTCTCGTCCAGCGCCAGGTAGGACTCCAGCGCCTTGTCGCTCAGGCTGCGGATGCGGCCGAACAGGTCCAGCTCCCAGGTCGACAGCGCGGCGCCCACCTGGTAGTTGTGGCTGGTGGTGGCCTCGCCGCCAGGCGTCAGGCTGCCCGGCGTGCGCTGGGCGGTTTCCTTGCCGGCCAGGCCGACGCTGGGCATCAGGTTGGAACGCTGGATGCGGTATTGCGCCCGCGCCGCCTCGACGTTCAGCGCTGCCACGCGCAGATCGCGGTTGTTGGCCAGCGACATCTCGATCAGCCGCTGCAGCAGCGGGTCGGTGAAGAAGTCGCGCCAGCCGACGTCGGCCGTGGCCACGCCGGCGGGGTTGACCGCGTCGGGCTTGTAGGCCGCGCCGGCCGGATAGGCGGCGCTGACCGGCGCGTCCGGACGCTCGTAGGTCGGGGCCAGCGAGCAGCCCGCCAGGGCCGCCGCCAGGGATACGGACAACAGGGTTCTCATCGGAATCATCATTGCGCAGGTCCCTCCGCCGCGACGTCGGTCTCGTGCTTGTCGCGCTGTTCGCTCATGCGCTTGACCTTGAACAGCTTGAGCATGACCACGAAGAAGGTGGGAACGAAGAAAATGGCCAGGAAGGTGGCGGTCAGCATGCCGCCGATCACGCCGGTGCCGATGGCGTTCTGGCTGCCCGAGCCCGCGCCCGAGGAGATCGCCAGGGGCACCACGCCCAGGATGAAGGCCAGCGAGGTCATCAGGATGGGCCGCAGGCGCTGGCGCGCGGCGTGGATGGCCGACTCGATCAGCCCCGCCCCCGACTCGTAGTGCTCCTTGGCGAATTCCACGATCAGGATCGCGTTCTTGGCCGCCAGGCCCACGGTGGTCAACAGCCCCACCTGGAAGTACACGTCGTTGGACAGCCCGCGCAGCATGGTCGCGGCCAGCGCCCCGATAATGCCCAGCGGCACCACCAGCATCACCGCCGACGGGATCGACCAGCTTTCATACAGCGCGGCCAGGCACAGGAACACCACGATCAGCGAGATCGCATAGAGCGCCGGCGCCTGCGCGCCCGACAAGCGCTCTTCGAACGACATGCCGGTCCATTCGTAGCCCACGCCGGTCGGCAGCTGCGCGGCCAGGCGTTCCATTTCCTGCATGGCGGCGCCCGAGCTGTAGCCCGGCGCGGCCTGGCCCTGGATGTTGAAGGACGGCGAGCCGTTATAGCGGTTCAGCTTCTGCGGGCCGTAGGTCCAGGTGGCCGACGAGAAGGCCGAGAACGGGACCATGTCGCCGTCCTTGTTGCGCACGTACCATTTCTCCAGGTCCTCGGGCAGCATGCGCGCGGATGCGTCGCCCTGCACGAACACCTTCTTCACGCGACCGCGATCGATGAAGTCGTTGACGTAGGACGAGCCCCAGGCGGTGGCCAGCGTGCTGTTGATGTCGGACACCGCCACGCCCAGCGCGCGCGCCTTCTCGCGGTCGATGTCGAGCTGGTACTGCGGCGCGTCCTCGATGCCGTTGGGGCGCACGCCCTGCAGCACCGGGCTCTTGGCCGCGGCGCCCAGCAACTGGTTGCGCGCGGCCAGCAGCTTCTCGTGGCCCACGCCGGCGCGGTCCATCAGCATGAAGTCGAAACCCGTCACGTTGCCCAGTTCCATCACCGAGGGCGGCGGCACCACGAACAGCATGGCGTCGCGCATGGTCTTGCGGAAGTGGGCGTTGGCGCGCGCGGCCACGGCGCCGGCCTTCAGGCGGGCGGCGCCGCGCTCGTCCCAGTCGCGCAGCTTGATGAACAGGATGGACGCGTTCTGGCCACGGCCGCCGAAGTTGAAGCCGTTGACGGCGAACACCGAGGTCACGGCTTCTTTTTCTTCTTCCAGCAGGTACTTGGTGGCCTCGTCGATGACGGCCTTGGTGCGTTCTGCGGTGGCGCCCGACGGCGTCTGGATCTGGGCGAACAGGATGCCCTGGTCTTCTTCCGGCAGGAACGCGGTCGGGATGCGCGTGAACATCCAGGCCATGGCGATGACGATGGCCAGATAGACCAGCATCAGCCGCTTGCCACGGTTCAGCACGCGCGACACGGTGTTGGCGTAGCCCTCGGTGCTGCGGTCGAACGAACGGTTGAACCAGCCGAAGAAACCGCGCTTGGCGCCGTGATGGCCCTTGGGAATCGGCTTGAGCATGGTGGCGCACAGCGCCGGCGTGAAGACGATGGCCACGATCACCGACAGCACCATGGACGAGACGATGGTGATCGAGAACTGGCGGTAGATCACGCCCGTGGAGCCACCGAAGAAGGCCATGGGAATGAACACGGCGGCGAGCACCATGGCAATGCCGATCAGCGCGCCCGTGATCTGGGTCATGGACTTGCGCGTGGCCTGCTTGGGCGTCAGCCCTTCCTCGGCCATCACCCGTTCGACGTTCTCCACCACCACGATGGCGTCGTCCACCAGCAGGCCGATGGCCAGCACCATGCCGAACATGGTCAGCGTGTTGATGGAATAGCCGAAGGCCGCCAGCACGCCGAAGGTGCCCAGCAGCACCACCGGCACCGCCAGCGTCGGAATGATGGTGGCGCGGAAGTTCTGCAGGAACAGATACATCACCAGGAAGACCAGCACGATGGCTTCGGCCAGCGTCTTGAACACTTCCTCGATCGACAGGCTGACGAACGGGGTCGTGTCATACGGATAGACCACGTCCATGCCCGGCGGGAAGAACGGCTTCAGGCTGTTGATGGTGTCGCGCACCGCCTGCGCCGTGTCCAGCGCGTTGGCGCCCGGCGCCAGCTTGACCGCCAGGCCCGAGGCCGGCTTGCCGTTGAAGTAGCTGTCGATGGCGTAGGTCTGGCCGCCCAGCTCGATGCTGGCCACGTTGGCCAGGCGCACCTGCGAGCCGTCCGGATTGACCTTCAGCAGGATGCGGCCGAAGTCTTCCGGCTTCTGCAGGCGCGACGGTCCGATGATGGTGGCATTGAGCTGCTGGCCGCGCACGGCCGGCAGGCCGCCCAGCTGGCCGGACGACACCTGGACGTTCTGCTCCTTGATGGCATTGACCACGTCGGTGGTGGTCAGGCCATAGTTGATGAGCTTTTCCGGATTCAGCCAGATGCGCATCGCGTACTGCGAGCCGAACAGCTGGAAGTCACCCACGCCCTGCGTGCGGCTGATCGGATCCTGCACATAGGACGCCACGTAGTCCGCCAGGTCGTCCTTGGTCATGGTGCCGTCGGTGGAGACGAAGCCCGCCACGATCAGGAAGTTCTTGGTGGCCTTGGTGACGCGGATGCCCTGCTGCTGCACTTCCTGCGGCAGCAGCGGCTGCGCCAGCGACAGCTTGTTCTGCACCTGCACCTGCGCGGTGTCGGGGTTGGTGCCCTGACGGAAGGTCAGCGTGATGGACATGCTGCCGTCGGAGTTGCTTTCCGACGAGATGTACTCCAGCCCGTCCAGGCCGTTCATCTGCTGCTCGATCACCTGCACCACGGTGTCCTGCACCGTCTGCGCCGAGGCGCCGGGATAGGTCACCGCGATGCCGATGGCCGGCGGCGCGATGTTGGGGTACTGCGAGACCGGCAGCTTCAGGATGGAAAGCGCGCCGGCCATCATCAGCACGATCGCGATCACCCAGGCGAATACCGGCCTGTCGATAAAAAACTTTGCCATGCGTGGCTCCCTGACTTACTGCTTCTTCGCGTCGGCGGCCGCTGGCGACTGCTGCGCCGTCTGCGGCTTGGCGCCGGCCTCGGTGGCCACGACCTCGACGCCGGGACGCACCATCTGCAGGCCCTCGACGATCACCTTGTCGCCCGCCGCAAGCCCCGAGCTGACCAGCCACTGGTCGCCCACGGCGCGGTCGGTCTTCAAGGTGCGCAATTCGACCTTGTTCTCGGCGTTGACCACCAGCGCCGTCGGCTCGCCGCGCTGGTTGCGCGTCACGCCGCGCTGCGGCACCAGCAGGCCCTGGCTGGCCACGCCGTCGACCAGGCGGGCGCGCACGAACATGCCCGGCAGCAGCCGGCGGTCGGGATTGGGGAACACCGCGCGCAGCGTGACCGAACCCGTGCCCGGATCCACCGTGACTTCCGAGAACTGCAGCTTGCCCTGCTGCTTGTACTGCGTGCCGTCTTCCAGCGTCAGCGTGACCACCGCGGACTGCTCGCCATCGGCGCGGGTCAGCTGGCCGCTGGCCAGCGCTTCCTGCAGGCGCAGCAGCTGCACGCTGGACTGCGTCACGTCGACGTACATCGGATCGATTTGCTGCACGGCCGCCAGCGCGGCGGCCTGGTTGGCGGTCACCAGCGCGCCCTCGGTCACCGAGGAGCGGCCGATGATGCCGTCGATGGGCGACAGCACCTTGGTGTAGACCAGGTTGATGCGCGCCGTGTCCAGCGCGGCCTTGGCCGACAGCACGTCGGCGACCGCCTGGTCGCGCGCGGCGACGGCATTGTCATAGGTCTGTTGGCTGACGGCGCGCGTGGCCACCAGCGGCTTGTAGCGTTCGACCAGCAGCGCGGCGGTCTTCTGCTGCGCCTGGGCGCGCGCCAGGGCGGCCTTCTGGCTGTCCAGCGTGGCCTGGTACAAGGCAGGATCGATCTGGTAGAGCTGCTGCCCGGCCTTGACGTCGCCGCCTTCGGTGTACAGCCGCTTCTGCACGATGCCGTTGACCTGCGGCCGGACCTCGGCCACACGGAACGGCGAGGTCCGGCCCGGCAACTCGGTGGTCAGGGAAACCGCCTTGGTGGACAGGGTCACGACCGAAACCTGCGGCTTGCCCGCCTGGGGCGCGTCCTGCTTCTTGCCGCAAGCGGCCAGGGTGAGGGCCGATGCCGTCAGCGCGACGACCGCCGCGCCGCGCCACATAGCGCTTTTCTTGTTCATACGTTCAGTTCCCAATCACGATAAAAGTTGCCCCCCGACCGGCCGCGCGGACTGGCGCGCGACGCAACGGCGGAAGACTGCCTTGCCCGGAAGCGCCGAGCGTACATCGCCCGGACGGCTTCTGTACGACCCGCCCGCTCTACATTTTGGAAAACAACAGATCTGGGTCCACGCGGCGCGCGGATCGGGTAGCGGTTCGGGGAAATGGTGGACTCGGACGGTCAGGCAGGGCGTTGCTGCAATGCAGAACTCGCATTCTGCGTTATCCCGCACGAGAAACAAAGAGCAATCAAGAGAAAACATCATTCCATCTGTGGGACAATCCTACGACTCCCTCTATGACAAAATTCCGCCATGAAACGTTTACAAGGCATGGAGCTCTTCGTCGAAGTGGCCAAGACGCATAGTTTCAGCCGCGCCGCCGCCAGCCTGGGCATCCCCAAGTCGACTTTGTCTCGCCAGGTGGCCGAACTCGAACGCTCCGTGGGGCTGCGCCTGCTCAGCCGCACCACGCGCAAGGTCGAACTGACCGACGCCGGCCGGCTGTACTTCGAGCGCTGCCAGCTGATCGTGGCCGAGGCCCAGATCGCCCATGAGGAATTGCAGAAGCTGGTCGACACCCCGGTCGGCCCGCTGCGGGTCAACATGCCCGCCGACTTCGGCACGGACTTCCTGGCCGAATCGTTCATGGAATTCTCCCTGCGCTATCCGGACGTCACGTTCTATCTGGACCTCGCCAACCCGGACCACGCTCAGCGCGTGTTCCAGACCTGCGACGTGTCCATCGAGATCGGCGAACTGCCCGACTCGACGCAGATCGCGCGCCTGCTGGGCATGCTGCCGGCCTATCTGTACGCGTCGCGCGAGTACCTGGAAAAACACGGGGAGCCCAAGCATCCCAGCGACCTCACCCGCCACGAGTGCATCGAGTTCCGCGCAGAAGGCGCCGGCCGCGTCACGCGCTGGCCGCTGAACAACGGCGACCAGCACATCGAGTTCACGCCCGGCAACCGCTTTTCGGTCAACGGCGTCGCCATGGCGCGCCGGCTGGCGATGCTGGGCGCGGGCATCGCGGTGCTGGTCGGAGGCCAGCACGAGGAACGGCGTTCGGGCCAGCTGCTGCGGGTGCTGCCCGACTGGCAACTGGGGCCCTTCCCCGTCTATGCGGTCACCGAGACCAGGCTCCTGCCCGCCAAGACCCGGATCTTCATCGAATTCCTGATGGAGCGCCTGGGTGGCGGGCCAGCGAAGGATAGCGCCGCTTTCATGAAATGACGGCGCGCTGGAAACAGACTGAAAAATCTGTGTGCGGATAAGGCCCGGGGCGGAGCGCCCGGGCCGGGACGGGCCTAGAAGCGCTCGTCCTCGCGCAGGTAGCGCCACTGCCCCAGCGGCAGGTCGCCCAGCGCCACATGGCCGATGCGCACGCGCTTCAGGCCCACCACCTTGAGCCCGACCAGCTCGCACATGCGGCGGATCTGGCGCTTCTTGCCCTCGCGCAGCACGAAACGCAGCTGGTCGCTGTTCTGCCAGCGCACCTGCGCCGGCCGCAGGGCCTTGCCGTCCAGCGACAGGCCGTGATTCAACAGTTCGAGGCCGCGATCCGACAGGCTGCCCTGCACGCGCACCAGGTATTCCTTGTCGACCTCGGAATCCTCGCCGATCAGCTGCTTGGCGATGCGGCCGTCCTGCGTCAGCACCAGCAGGCCCTGGGAATCGATGTCCAGCCGGCCGGCCACGGCCAGGCCGTCCAGATGGCCGCGCTCGAAGCGCTGCGGCGCGCGGTCGGCGGCAAAGCGTGAACGCGAGTCGATCAGCGCCACGGCCGGGGTATAGCCTTTCTCGGCCTGGCCGGACACATAGCCCACCGGCTTGTTGATCAGTATCGTGACGCGCGAGGTCTGGCGCGCCTGCGCGGCGCGTTCCAGCGTGATGACCTGGTCGGGAAACGCGCGGGCGCCCAGCTCGGACACCACCACGCCGTCGACGCGGACCCAGCCGCGCTCGATATAACCATCGGCCTCGCGGCGCGAACAGAGCCCACGCTCGGACATGAGCTTGGAGATGCGTACTTTTTCCATGGCCGCCATTGTATGCCCAGCCCCGCCGCCGCCCGGCCTGCGGCATCGCGCCGCAAGAGCCCGGGCACGGCTCTTGGCATAATACGCAGCCATGATCCTTCCCGCAGCATTCCGCCCCCCTCTCGCCGCCGGCTGGCTGGCCAGTGCGCCGCCCGCCCTCACCCCCGCCCAGCGCCACTGGCTGTTCCGTCCCGGCGCCCTGACCGCCGGACTGCGCCAGGTGGGCCAGGTGCGGCTGCGCGTGCTGGCCGAGTACGCCGACGGCGCGCCGCAGGATGAAGCGCGCGCCATGCGCATCGCGCCGGGCGCGCCGGTCTGGATCCGCGAAGTGCTGATGTCCGTCGACGGCGTGGACAGCGTGCCGGCCCGCAGCCTGACGCCGCTGGCCGCCTCGCACGGCGCCTGGCAGGGCATGCGGCGCCTGCGCACGCGGCCGCTGGCCGACATGCTCTATCACGATCGCACGGTCATCCGCTCGCCTTTCGCCTGCCGCCGGCTGGCCTCGCCCGTGCCGTTTCACGCCACCGCCATCGGCGCGCTGCCGCCCGAAACGCGCGAACTCGATGCCGCCCGCATCTGGGCGCGCCGCTCGGTGTTCTGGCGCCAGGGCCGGCCGCTGCTGGTGGCCGAGTGCTTCCTGCCCGCCTTCTGGCAACTGGTCGCCGGCAAACCCGTGCCGCCGCTCATGCCGCACCAGCGCACGCCGCGCTGAGGCCCGCCTCAACGCGCCGGCCTCGTGGCTGGCTGCGCAATCGGCCTCGTGTCCACCGCCAGGCACAGCAGCCCCGTCAGTAACGCCAGGCCGACATGCGCCATGTACAGCGGATCGAAATCCGCGTGACTCAGCGCGCCCTTGCCCAGCAGCAGCACCGTGATCGCCACGCCCAGCACGGCGCCGATCTGGCGCGTGGCCTGGTTGACAGCGCTGCCCACCGCGTAATGCTGCGCCGGCAGCCGGCTGACGGCCGCGCCGGCCAGCGAAGGCAGCACCATGCCCACGCTCAGGCCGCTCAGCACCAGGCCCGGCAGCCAGGCGCCCAGATAATCGGGCTCGGCGCCCGGCACCAGCAGGAACCACAGTCCCGCCACCGCATACAGCAAGGCACCGCCGACCAGGAACGGCCGATGCCCCATGCGCGCGGCCAGCCTGCCGGTCACGATGGCGGTGGGCATGACCAGCAGCGGCCCCGGCGTCACCGCCAGCCCGGCCTTGGGCAGGCTGTAGTGCCAGACGCCCATCATGTAGAAGAAGAAGGCGAAGAACATCATCGCGAAGGCGATGCCGAAGCTCAGCGTCGCCAGGTTCGCATAGCGATAGCTGCGATGCTGGAACAGCGCCAGGTCCACCAGCGGCTGCGGCGCGACGCGGGCCCAGGCCACGAACGCGGCCAGCGCGCCCGCGCCGACGGCGGCGGCAACCCATAGTTCGCCGGCCGACCAGGCCGGCGATTCCGATTGCACGATGGCCAGCGCCACCGCGCCCACGCCCAGGATCAAGAGGGCCATGCCCACCCCGTCCAGGCGCCGCCGCGACTCGGGCCTCACCGATTCCTGCAGCAGGCGCGCGCCGCGCCACAGCGACAGCGCGCCCAGCGGCACGTTGATGTAGAAGGCCCAGGGCCAGCCCGCCGCGTCCACCACGAAAGCGCCCAGGCTGGGACCGACCGCCGCCGCCAGCCCCGCCACCGCGCCCCACAGGCTCACGGCCACCGTGCGCTGCGCGACCGGAAAGGCGGCCAGCACGATGGACAGCGACGCCGGCGTCAGCAAGGCCGCGCCGACCGCCTGCGCCACGCGCGCGGCCACCAGCCAGCCCACGCTGCCGGCCAGCCCGCAGGCCGCCGACGCCGCCAGGAACAAGGCCACGCCGATCAGGAACATGCGCTTGCGGCCATAGGCATCGGCCAGCCCGCCGGAAGGGATCAGCATGGCGGCATAGACCACGGTGTAGCCGTTCAGCACCCAGGACATGTCGGCCGCCGAGGCCTGGGGAAAGCCAGCGCGCAGCGCGCCGAAGGCGGCGTACAGCAAGGTGGCGTCCAGCGACACCAGGAAAACCGCGACGCTGGCGATCCAGAAGACCGGCCAGGGAGAGCCTGCGAATTCCGCTGAAGGCGGCGCGGGCGTATGAACCGAGGAAGACATGATTGAACGGATTCCAGGAAAGCCGCGCCTTGCGGAGCGGTCGTTGCGCTTCATGCGCGGAAAAATATGATGATCATCATATTTAGGAATAAGAAAATGGCCGCGCACGGCGGCCGCGACTTGCATTCCCTCAATGCGGCGCGCGTTCACCCTCCGGTTCGTAGCGCGACAGCAGCGCCTGGCGCGCCTCGGCCAGCACCGCCCGCCCCTCGGCGTTGTCACCCAATGCGCGCGCCAGCTGCAAGGCGCCCACCAAGGTGCTGGTCACGGCCGTCGCCGCGCCGGGCTGCGCATCGGCAGGCAGGAAACGCCGCACCAGATTCATCAGGCCACGTACCCGGCCCGCGCCAGACTCGCGCAGCTCCGGCGACTGGCGCGGCATTTCAGATACCAGCGACGACACCGGGCAGCCGCCCTCGCAGCCGCCCAGGTGCGCTTCCGACAGATAGGTTTCGACCAGCGCGCGCAGCGGGCTGGCGCCCTGCTCGCGCCGCTGTTCCATGCGCTGCATCAGGCGCGCGGCGCCATCCTGCCCGGCGCGCTCGACGGCCTCGACCAGCATCGCGTCGCGCGACGGAAAGTGCGCGTAGAACCCGCCGTGGGTCAGCCCTGCTTCCTTCATGATGTCCGCCACGCCCACGCCGGCGTAGCCCTCGCGGCGCACGGCGCGCGCGGCGACCTCGACGATGCGCTCGTGGGTCTGCTCTTTGCGGGGAGTGGAACGGGACATGGCAGCAGCAGGAAATATGATGATCGTCATATTAATGAGCCGCGACATCGGCGCGCAAGCATTTTTTATTCGTGCCGTCCGCAGCAATGCGGAACAGGCTTGCGCAATATAATTCACCACACAACGTTTTCACCGCCAGACCCACCCCCGGCGGGCCTATCGCCCGCCCCACTCCCAGAGATGGATCATGACTGAAGCGCAGCAAACGGAATTACTGTTTTCTTACGGCACCCTGCAGCAGGAAAACGTGCAGCTGTCGACCTTCGGCCGCCCCCTGGGCGGCGAGAACGACGCCATGATCGGCTACCGCCTGGACATGGTCGAGATCACCGATCCCGAGGTGCTGCGCGCCAGCGGCCAGAAATTCCATCCCATCGTGTCGCCCACCGGCATTCCCGCCGACGAAGTCGCGGGCCAGGTCTTTCGCATCACGCCCGCCGAGCTGGCGGCCGCCGACGACTATGAAGTGTCGGACTACAAGCGCGTGCTCGCGCCGTTGAAGTCGGGGAAGAAGGCCTGGGTGTACGTGCGCGCGCAATAACCCGTTGCTCGCATCCCGTCTTGTTCCTGGTTGGAGCAGGACGGGATCAATCGCTGGAGCAGCGCCGGCATCAGCTCAGTATTCGAAGCCACCGTCATCCCCGATCGCATCAAGGTCGCGCGCGCCATGCAAGACCCGGATGATCGTGACCGTATCGGCAACAGGTCGGTAGTAAATCGCATAAGCGCCATGAAACACGACGCGCAGTTCCGACCCAAGCTGCCTGCGTTCTGGATGCCCCAGCGGAAATGCCAACAAACGCTCGCACGTGGCGTACAGCTTCTCCACGAATCGGCTGGCCACGCTCTCCGATGCTTCCTCGGCAATGTATGCCCAGATCTCGGCCAGGTCCCGCCCGGCGCTTTCCGTTATTTGGAGCGAGCGGCTAATAGTCGTTTCCCCCGCTTCGCAATCTCAGCCACATCGAAGGCCTTGACGCGCCCCGCAGCGACGTCGGCCAAGCCCTGATCGATATCTGCTTTCAGCGAAGCCAGTTCATCGAGCATGAGTTGGCGCCGCAACCTCCATTCGCGCAAGGCTTCGCGCACGACCTCGCTCGTCGAGGCATATTCCCCCCCGTCCACGGCCTGCTTAATGGAAGCGGCCATTTCCGCGGGCATGGTGACAGTCAACCGTTCCAGGGTCGTGCTCATGGCAACTCCCGATGCAGCATCAAAAATCATACTTTTTCATACTGTAAGGACGAAGTCCACCCCTTCCCGAAATGGGATCGCGTTTATATGTCCCTTTGTGCAATGCGGCCCGATGCCTGTCAGCCGCTCAACGCCAGGTTTCCGGCTCGATCGTAGCCTCGCCCTTGTCGGCCGAGAAATAAACAATGCCGTCGGAGATATTGACGTTGACCTGCATCGTGCGCTCGGCCAGCTGCGCCAGCGCGCGGCTCTGTTCGGACGGCAGGTTGACGATCTTCAGATTGCGGGCGCGTTCCAGCTTGTTGCGCACGCCATCCCACCAGATCTTGCTGGCCGAGCCGCCATAGCAATAGACGATGACCTGCTCGGCGCGGCCGCAGGCGCGCAGAATGCGGCGTTCCTCGGGCTGGCCGACTTCGATCCACAGCTTGACCGCGCCGGTCAGGTCCTTTTCCCAGAGGTCCGGCTCGTCGGTGTCGCTCAGTCCCTTGGTGAAGGCCAGTTCCTCGCTGGCGTGCAGCGCGAACGCGACCAGGCGCACCATCATGCGCTCGTCGGTCTCGGACGGATGGCGGGCCACGGTCAGGCCGTGCGTGCCGTAATAGTGGCGATCGGTGTCGGCCACGTTGAGGTCGGCCTTGTAGATGGTGGCGCGCAGGGCCATGACGGAATTCCGGAAGTGAACGCGTATCGCGAAGCCCGCCATGATACCGCCAGCCGCCGCCCCCTGCCGCGGCTTGCCACGCGGCGCTACACTGCATCCAGGCCGCGCCCGGTCCGGGTCCCGTTGCAGTCGCGGACGCAGCCCCGATGACCATCCCGACCGCCCCTCATCGCAAGCCCTCCTGCCGCCCGCCTATCCGCAAACCCCGCCATGACCGCCACCGCCGCCCTGCTCGCCTTCACCCTGGCCGCCGCCATCCTCACCGTCACGCCGGGCCTGGACAACGCCCTGGTGCTGCGCACCGCCGCGGTCGAGGGCGGACGCCGCGCGCTGCTGGCCGGGCTGGGCATCAGCACGGGCTGCCTGGCCTGGGGCGCGGCGGCCGCGTTCGGGCTGGGATCGCTGCTGGCCGTGTCCACCGTCGCCTACGACGTGCTGCGCATCGCCGCGGCCGCCTATCTGTTCTACCTGGGCGCGCGGCTGCTGTGGAATACCTGGCCCGGACGCCGCCAGGCAGGCCAGGCCAGCGCCTCCGCGCTGCTGGCGGCGGAACTGTCCGCCCGTCCCGCCTCCGGCGGCGCCGGCTGGTTCATGCGCGGCTGCCTGACCAACGCGCTCAATCCCAAGATCGGCGTGTTCTACGTCACCTTCCTGCCGCAATTCATTCCCGCCGGCGCCGACGTGATGCGCTTCAGCCTGCTGCTGGCCGCTGTGCATGCCGTGCTCGGCATGCTGTGGTTCGGCCTGCTGGTCGCGGCCACGCGTCCGCTGGCGCGCTGGCTGTCGCGCCCGGCCGTCATGCGCGGGCTGGACCGGATGACGGGCGCGGTGTTCATCGCATTCGGGCTGAAGCTGGCGCTGGAGAAACGCTGAGCAGGAAGCTCTCGATGGCGGCCGCCAGCGCCAGCGGCGTTTCGTTCATCGGATAGTGGCCGGCGTTCTCCAGCACCTCCACGCTGGCCAGCGGATAGCGGCGCGCATAGGTGTCGGCCATCAGGCCGGCGTTGAACACGGGATCATGCCGACCCACCAGCGCCTTCAGCGGATGCCTGCCGTCGATCGCATCGCTGAAATCCGTGTCGGCCCAGGCGCGAAAATAGGCGGCGAAGGCCGCTGGCATCGAGCTCGCCGCCGAATACGCCGCCTTCCACGCCACCCACGATGCCGGCAGGCGCCCGCCGGTGCTGCGGTCGATGATGGTCCGGCGCTGTTCCAACTGCACAGCCGCGCCCTCAAACAGGGCCCGTCGCGCCGCATCCATCCGTATCCCGCCGCAGGGAACGGGCGCGACGGCGACCAGCGCGCGTACGCGCTCGGGCGCGAGCGCGGCGATCCGCTCGATCGCCATGCCGCCCATTGAATGCCCGATCAGGCTGAACGACGCGAACCCCAGCTCGTCCGCCAGCGCGAGCGCGTCCGTGGCGATTTCGTCGATCGTGTAGTCGCCCTGCGCGTCCCTCATGCCGCCATAGCCCCGGTAATCCATGAACACGTAGCTGAACGCGCCGCCGTCCAGCCAGGCTTCGATCGGCTCGAAAGCATGTGCATCGCCAAACCAGCCGGGCAGGACCAGGACGGGATGGGGGCCATTGCCCACGCGGTGAAAGGTGTTTGCCATACGGACTCCATGATGATCGCGCCGCCCCGGCGCCCGGCCGCAACGCGGGCCAGGCACTGAACGGCAACACAAAAACCCATCGTAGAAGCGCGCGCGGCGGCCCGCCTTCGATGGCGGGCCAATCGTTATAGAATCCGGGCCATGCGCAATACCCTGCTCGATCCCTACGAACACCTGCCGCGCAGCGTGGTCGTCACCGCCAACGACTATCCCGCCGGCTCGACCTTTCCCGCGCACACGCATCTGCGCGGCCAGTTCGCCTATGCCTCGCGCGGCGCCATCAGCGTGGCGACGCCGCAAGGCCGCTGGCTGGTGCCGCCGCAACGGGCCTGCTGGCTGCCGGCGGACATGGCGCATGAAATGACGATGAACGGGCCGGTCACGATGCTCAACGCCTTCATCGCCCCGCCTGCCGCGCACGCCGCGCGCCTGCCGGACCATTGCTGCGTCCATGGGGTGTCGCCCTTGTTGCGGCTGCTGCTGGATCAGGCGGTCGACCTGCCCGCCCTGTACGACGTCGAGGGACGCGACGGCAAGCTGATGGCGCTGCTGGTCGCGGAAATCGCGGCCATGCCGCGCCTGCACCTGCACGCGCCTCTGCCCGAGGACCCGCGCCTGGCGCGCGCCTGCCTGCGCCTGTTCGCCGCGCCCTCGATCGGTGCGAGCCTGGACGAGATGGCGGCCGACGCCGGCATGAGCCGGCGCACTTTCACCCGGCTGTTCCGCGCGCAGACCGGCGCCAGCTTCGCCGCTTGGCGACAGCAGGTCTGCCTGCAGGCAGCGATCGCGCGCCTGACACAGGGGCAGTCCGTGACCCGCGTGGCGCTGGACCTGGGCTATGCCAGCCCCAGCGCCTTTGCCTCCGCGTTCCGCCGCGTCCTGGGCGCGACGCCGAGCGCCTATCTCGACATCGGATAGCGCTCAGTACACCCCGATAGGGTGCCGCGCCACGTAGTGCCCCTCGCCCACCTGCGCCAGCGGCTGGACCAGCGGATCGTCGCCCAGCTTGCGCATCGGGCTGGGAATCTCGTCCACCAGCAATGAGCGCTCGCGGTGGCGGCGCGCGGGATCGGCGATGGGCACGGCCGCCATCAGCTTCTTCGTGTACGGATGCTGCGGGTTCTCGAAGATCGCGCGGCGCGGACCGATCTCGACGATCTGGCCCAGGTACATCACCGCCACGCGATGGCTGACGCGCTCGACCACCGCCATGTCGTGCGAGATGAACAGGAACGACACCCCCAGCTCGCGCTGCAGGTCCAGCAGCAGGTTCACGATCTGCGCCTGGATCGACACGTCCAGCGCCGACACCGATTCGTCGGCGATCACCACCTTGGGGTTCAGCGCCAGCGCGCGCGCGATGCAGATGCGCTGGCGCTGGCCGCCGGAGAACTCGTGCGGATAGCGGTCGATCATCTCGGGCAACAGGCCGCACTTGTCCATCAGCCAGCGCACCCGCTCCTCGGCCGCCTTGCCGCGCGCCACGCCGTGGATCAGCAGCGGTTCCATGATGGAGTAGCCGACCGTCATGCGCGGATCCAGCGAGGCGAAGGGATCCTGGAAGATGAACTGAATATGCTGGCGCAGCGTCTGCATGGCGCTGCCGCGCAGCGCGCCGATGTTCTTGCCGTCGAATTCAATGGTGCCGGCCCGGCTCTTGACCAGCTGCAGCAGCGAACGGCCGGTGGTGGTCTTGCCGCAGCCGGACTCGCCCACCAGCGACAGCGTCTCGCCGGGGTACAGGTCGAAACTGACCTTCTCGACCGCGTGCACGCGCTTCTGCACCCGGCCCAGGATGCCGCCGGTGATGTCGAAGGTGGTGGTCAGGTCGCGCACCTTCAGCACCGGGCCGTGCTCGCGCCGCACGGTCGAGGGCTGCGCGACGGGGGCCGGGGCTGAAGCCGAGGCTTGCGGCGCGCCCTTGACCGCGTCGTCCACGCGCAGCAGCGGAAACGGCGCGGGCTCGTCCGTGCCGTGCATGGCCCCCAGGCGCGGCACCGCCGACAGCAGCGCGCGCGTGTAGGCGTGCTGCGGCCGGGCAAAGACCGCATCCGAACCGCCCTCCTCCACCTTGTCGCCCCGGTACATGACCAGCACGCGGTCGGCCACCTCGGCCACCACGCCCATGTCGTGCGTGATGAAGATCACGCCCATATCCATTTCCTCCTGCAGCTGGCGGATCAGCTGCAGGATCTGCGCCTGGATGGTCACGTCCAGCGCGGTGGTGGGCTCGTCGGCGATCAGCAGCTGCGGCTTGCAGGACAGCGCCATGGCGATCATGACGCGCTGGCGCATGCCGCCGGACAACTGGTGCGGATAGCGGTCCAGGATGGCGCGGGCCTCGGGGATGCGCACGCGTTCGAGCATGCGCAGCGTCTCGGCGCGCGCCGCCGCCGCGTCCAGGCCCTGGTGCAGGCGCAGCGCCTCGGCGATCTGGTTGCCGGCCGTGAAGCTGGGGTTCAGCGAGGTCATCGGCTCCTGGAAGATCATGGCCACGTCGGCGCCGCGCACGCGCTGCAGCGTCGCGTCGGACGCCGCCACCAGGTCCAGCACCTCGCCGCTGCGCCGGCGCAGCAGCATGCCGCCGTTGACGATGCGCCCGCCGCCGTATTCCACCAGCCGCATCAGCGCCAGCGACGTCACCGACTTGCCCGAGCCCGACTCGCCGACGATGGCCAGCGTCTCGCCCCGGTCCACATGGAACGACACATTGCGCACCGCCTCGACGACGCGGTCCGGGGTCTTGAAGCGCACGGTCAGGTCGTTGACCTGGACCACGCGTTTGGAATCCATTGTTGCCATGATGATTACTTTTCCTGGCGCGGATCCAGCGCGTCGCGCAGCCCGTCGCCCAGCAGGTTGAAGCCCAGCACCACCAGGAAGATGGCCGATCCGGGGAAGATCGACATCCACGGCGCCTGGGTCATGAAGTTCTTGGCGGTGTTCAGCATCGAGCCCCAGGACGGGTTCGGCGGCTGCAGGCCCAGGCCCAGGAACGACAGGCTGGCCTCGGCGATGATGGCCGTGGCGATGGTGATGGTGGCCTGCACGATCAGCGGCGGCATCACGTTGGGGAACACATGGCGCGCGATGATGCGCAGGTCCGACGCGCCCAGCGCGCGGGCGCTCTGCACGTAGTCCTCGCTCTTGACGGCCAGCACCTGTCCGCGCGTCAGGCGGATGAATTTGGGCGCGGCCGACACGCCAATGGCGATCATGGCGTTCATCAGGCTGGGGCCCAGGAAGGCGGCCAGCGCGATCGCCAGGATCAGGAAGGGAATGGCCAGCAGCGCCTCGGTGGCGCGCGAGATGCAGCTGTCGGTCCAGCCGCCGAAGTAGCCGGCGGCCAGGCCGAACGGCACGCCCACGGCGAGCGCGATCAGCACCGACACCAGGCCGGCCATGAGCGAGGCGCGCGCGCCATAGACCATGCGGCTGAAGATGTCGCGGCCCAGCTCGTCCGTGCCGAGCCAGTATTGCGCCGACGGCGCCTTGCGGATGGTGGTGAAGCTGGTCTGGAAGGGATCGTGGTTGGCCACCAGCGGCGCCAGCAGGGCCAGCGCCACGAAGAACAGCACGATGGCCAGGCCCAGCATGGCGATGTGGTTGCGCTTGAACTTGCCCCAGGCGCGGTTGCGGCCGCGCGGCGGCGCGGCGGCGGCGGGATTTGCGGAAATGGCGCTCATGCGTGCCTCAGGCGGGGATTGACCAGGATGTACAGGATGTCGGCCAGCAGGTTCATCAGGATGAAGCCCACCGCCACGCACAGCACCACGCCCTGCACCACGGCGTAGTCGCGCGTGAACACGGCATCCACCACCAGCTTGCCGAAGCCCGGGATGGTGAAGACCTGCTCGGTCAGCACGGCGCCGGCCAGCAACTCGCCGAACAGCAGCGTCACCAGCGTGACGATGGGCATGAGCGCGTTGCGCAGCGCGTGGCGCAGCACCACGCTGCGCGCCGGCACGCCCTTGGCGCGGGCGGTGCGCACGTAGTCGGCCGACAGCGCCTCCAGCATGGCCGAGCGCGTGTGCCGCATCAGGTAGGCGGCGATGGCCGTGGACAGCACCAGCGCCGGCATCAGCATGGTCTTGATCGACAGCCAGAAATCCTCGGCCGGCGACACATAGCCC
This sequence comes from Achromobacter sp. 1011811831, assembly GCF_059760905.1. Classification (NCBI taxonomy): domain Bacteria; kingdom Pseudomonadati; phylum Pseudomonadota; class Betaproteobacteria; order Burkholderiales; family Alcaligenaceae; genus Achromobacter; species Achromobacter sp. 1011811831. Next base: position 4,974 of record NZ_JCBANG010000092.1, on the reverse strand, counting down.
GAGGCCGGCAGCAGCTTCCACTGCACTGACACCACCATGATGAGGATGATGCCCAGCCAGAAGTTGGGAATGGACATGCCCGACAGCGCCGCGATGTTGGCGCCCATCTCGACGGGCTTGCCCTTGCGCACCGCGGCCAGGATGCCCATCGGGATGCCGACCAGCAGCGCGAAGAACATGGCCATGGCCGCCAGTTGCAGCGTGACCGGCAGCTTCTGGCCGATCAGCGTGGTGACGGGCACGTCGGTGCGCAGCGACTTGCCCAGGTCGCCCTGCAGCACCTGGCCGGCCCAGGCCGCGTACTGCATGGGCAGCGGGTCGTTGAGCCGGTATTTGTCGCGCAGGTAATCGAGCACGGCCGGGTCGCGCTCCTCGCCGGCCAGGGTCAGTACGGGATCGCCGGGCAGGATCTTCTGCAACATGAACACGATCATCGACACCAGTATCAGTGTCGGGATCGCGACCAGCACGCGGCGCAATATGAGTTTGAGCATAGGGAAAACCGTAAGGGCAAGACGGCGGACGGGACCGGACCGCGACAGCCTGGCGCGCATCCGCCGGGAACAGCGGCCGGCGCCAGGGACGGCGCCGGATCGGGCGGCGGCGCCTGGCCGCCGCCCGCTACATCAAAGACGAGATCGCAACGACGCCTACTTCTGCGCGAAGGTGACGCCCTTCAGGCGGATCATGCCGTCCGGATAGGGCACGAAACCCTTGACCTTCTTGGCCAGCGCGAAAGGCCAGGGCTGGTAGTAGTTGTACACGCCCGGCAGCTCGTCCTGGATGATGGCCTGGGCCTGGTCGTAGATCGCGCGGCGCTTGGCCTCGTCCGGCACGGTGCGGGCCTCGTTGAGCAGCTTGTCGACTTCCGCGTTGCAGTAGTGGCCGTCGTTGAGCGCGCCCTTGCAGGTGACGAAAGCGTGGATGTTGCCGTCCGGATCGACGCGGCCGGACCAGCCCAGCATCACCACCTGGAAGTTGCCGCCGGCCGATTCCTTCTGCAGCGCGGCGTACTCGGTCGGACGCAGCGACAGGTCGAAGCCGGCCTCGGACGCCATGGCCTGCACCATCTCGGCGACCGACGAGGTGGTGGTGTTGTTGCCGAACATGACCTCGGCCTTCACGCGCTCGAAGCCCGCCTGCTTGAGCAGCGCGCGGGCCTTGGCCACGTCGCGCTTGGTCGGCGGGAACTTGTCGCTGTGATAGGGGCTGGCGGGCGGGAACGGCTGCTGCGCCGGCTCGAAGATGCCGCCGCCGGCCACTTCGTTGATGGCGTTGCGGTCGATGGCGTACTGGAAGGCCTGGCGCACCAGTTTGTTCTTGAACGGATTGTCCTCGGCGCGCTTGCCGTTGGCCACGTTGAACATGAACTGCTGGAAGCCCAGGCCCGCCACCGGCGCGAAGGTCAGGCTGGCGTCGGTCTTGACCTGGGGCACGTCGGACGGGTTCAGGCGCTCGAGCAGGTCCAGGTCGCCGGCGCGCAGATTGGACAGGCGCACGGTGGTGTCCGGGATCGGCAGGAAGGTCAGGCGCTTGAAGGCGTAGTCCTTGGCGTCGTAGTACTGGTCGAACTTGTCCAGCACGATGCGGTCGTTCTGGATGCGCTCGACGAACTTGTACGGGCCGGAGCAGATCGGCTTGCGGCCCACTGCGGCCACGTCGTCGCCGAAGGTCTTGGGCGACAGCATCATGCCGGCGCGGTCGGACAGCTGGGCCAGCAGCGTCGCGTCGGGCTGCTTGAGCGTCAGCACCAGCGTGGCGGCGTCCGGCGCCTCGACCTTGGCCACCGAGCCCAGCTCGCCCCTGCGCAGGCTGTCCGGCAGGGTCATGGCGCGGTCCAGGTTGGCCTTGGCGGCGGCGGCGTCGAACTTGCTGCCGTCATGGAACAGCGCGTCCTCGCGCAGCTTGAAGGTCAGCGTCTTGTTGTCTTCGCTGAACGTCCACGAGGTGGCCAGCTGCGGCACGAAATGCAGCTTGGGATCGATGTCGATCAGCTTGTCGCACAGCGAGGTGAAGACGATGCGGCCGACATAGGTGCGGGCGCGGTGCGGATCCAGCACATCCGGATCTTCCTGCAGGCCGATGCGCAGGTTCTGCGCGCTGGCGGCGCAGGTGCCCAGCGCCAGCAGGCCGGCGCCGAAGGTCAAGGCAAAGCGTTTCATTGCGGTATTTCCCCTTGTATGTGCAATGCGCCGGCCCGGTGTCCCCGGGTCCGGCTGGCGGCCGTCAGAAGCCCACGGCCTGGCCGTCGCGGCGGCTGTCGCTGGCGGCCACGTAGCCCAGCTCGTTGTCGTTCTCGGACATGCGCCAGATGAACTGGCCGGCGCCGAAGTCCATGTACGGATCCTGCACGGACTTCAAAGGATGCCCCAGGTCCTTCAGGCCGGCAACGGTGGAGCCGGCCATGTTCGTTTCGATGTCCAGCGTGAAATCGCGGTTGACCTTCCAGCGCGGCGCGCAGCAGGCGGCCTGCGGCTGCTGGTGGTAGTCGATCATGCGCACCACGGTCTGCAGGTGGCCTTGCGGCTGCATGTCGCCGCCCATCACGCCGAAGCTCATGACCGGCTTGCCGCCGCGCGTCAGGAAGCCCGGGATGATGGTGTGGAACGGACGCTTGCCGCCCTCGACCACGTTGGCCGACTTCGGATCCATCGAGAAGCCCACGCCACGGTTCTGCAGGCTGATGCCGGTACCCGGCACCACCACGCCCGAGCCGAAGCCCATGTAGTTGGACTGGATGAACGAGATCATCATGCCGTTCTCGTCGGCGGCGGTCAGGTAGACGGTGCCGCCGGCATGCGGACGGCCTGCCTCGAAATGCGTGGCGCGGTCCAGGCGGATCAGCTTGGCGCGGCTGTCCAGATAGGCGTCCGACAGCATCTGCTCGGGCGTGACTTCCATCGAGCGCGGGTCGGCCACGTACTTGTACAGGTCGGCGAAGGCCAGCTTCATGGCTTCGATCTGCACGTGCTGCGACTGCACCGAATCCACGGGCATCGAGGCCATGTCGAAGCGCTCGACGATGCCCAGCGCGATCAGCGCGGCGATGCCCTGCCCGTTCGGCGGGATCTCGTGCAGCTCGTAGCCGCGATAGGACCGGGAAATCGGCTTGACCCATTCCGGCCGGTAGCCGCGCAGGTCTTCCAGCGTCATGGCGCCGCCGCATTCCGTGCTGAAGGCGGCGATGCGCTCGGCCAGCTCGCCTTCGTAGAAATCGCGGCCCTTGGACACGGCGATGCGGCGCAGCGTGTAGGCAGCGTCGGGGAAACGGAAATGCTCGCCCACCTTGGGCGCCCGGCCGTCGGGCATGAAGGCCTGGGCGTAGCCGGGCTGCGCGCTCAGTTCATTGGCGGCGGCGGCCCACTTGTGCGCCACCACCGGCGGCACGGCGTAGCCGCGCTCGGCGATCTCGATGGCCGGCTCGAACAGCTGCTCGAACGGCAGCTTGCCCAGCTTTTCATGCAGCGCGGCCCAGCCGGCCACCACGCCCGGCACCGTGACCGAGTCCCAGCCGCGCTTGGGCTGCACCGCCAGCCCGTTCGGGCCGACGCCGTGCTTGCGCTTGAAGTATTCGACGTTCCAGGCGGCCGGGGCCACGCCGGAGGAATTCAGGCCATGCAGCTGCTGGCCGTCCCAGACGATGGCGAAACAGTCGCCGCCCAGGCCGCAGGAAACCGGCTCGACCAGCACGATGGCAGCCGCGGCGGCGATGGCCGCGTCCACGGCGTTGCCACCCTTGAGCAGCATGCGCAATCCGGCCTGCGCCGCCAGCGGGTGCGAGGTGGACACCACGTTGCGGGCGAACAGCGGAATGCGGACGGAGGGATAGGGATTGCTCCAGTCGAAGGCTTTCATGTCTCGGGTCTCTGCGGAAGGGATTCGTTATGTTGAACCGGATGACATTACTCTTGGCATTTGATTAAATCAATTTGATTTTTTGTTCAGTAATATAAGAAAACTTTGTGAATCGGCGATCCGGTTCCGCCCGCCGTCCCGGCGCCCCGCGCACACCCGATTCCGGCTTGCGCCACGGTGGCGGCACCACCGTGTTAACCCCTAGAAGACACCATGAGCACCATCCGTTTCCTGCGTACCTTTCTGGCAGTGGCGCATCATGGCTCCTTCTCCGAAGCGGCCGAGCAGGTCGCCCTGACCCAGGCCGCCGTCAGCTTCCAGATGCGCTCGCTGGAAACCGAGCTGGGCCGCGAGCTGTTCGACCGCAGCGGCCGGCTGGCCATCCTCAACGCCGCCGGCCGCGAGCTGCTGCCCGAAGCCAAGCAGCTGCTGGACATGTACGACCGCCTGCGCCTGCCGCGCACCGCGCCGGGCGAGCTGGCCGGCTCGGTGTCGGTGGGCAGCATCGTGTCCTGCATGGGCACGCTGTCCAAGGTGGTGTCGGGTCTGAAGAAGGCGCATCCGAAGCTGGACGTGCGCGTGCTGTCAGGCAAGGCCAGCGAGCTGGCCGGTCGGGTCGAGGACGGCGAGCTGGATGCCGCCTTCCTGGTCGAGGCCGGCCGCAAGATGGCCAGCACCCGCTGGACGGCGCTGTATGAAGAAGAGCTGGTTGTGATCGCGCCGCCCGGCGCGCCCGGCAAGGACGCGCGCCAGGTGCTGGCGAACAATCCATTCCTGCGTTTCGACCGCACCCAGCGCACCGGACTGCAGATCGACCGCCTGCTGCGCCGCCTGGCCGTGCCGCTGAATGAATTCCTGGAATTGAACGCGATCGAGACCCTGGTCGAGCTGGTGCGCCAGGAAGTCGGCGTGACGTTGCTGCCGCTGATCAATGGCTCGAACTGGCAACAGAGTCCGCAGCTGCGCATCCTGCCGCTGCCGGCCGACCTGGGGCCCTCGGCGCGCGCGATCGGCATGCTGGAACGGCGCGAGCATGCGCGCCAGGGCATCACCGCGGCGATCTGCGCGGCCTGCCACGCGGCCTTCGAGGCGCGCGCGGCGCAAGCCGCGCGCTGAGGC
>NZ_JCBANG010000091.1:0-23685 GCF_059760905.1 Achromobacter sp. 1011811831 | reverse complement strand
GTTCAGCGGCGGCGCGGCCTGGATCGCGCGCGGCGAGCTGGACCACAACCGGATCCGCGCGGCGCTGGCCGCCGCGGCCCAGGCGCCCGAGCGCGCGGCGGCCAGCTATGCGCAGCGCGCCGCCGTGGCGCACGCGGTCTACGCGCCCGACATGGGCCGGCCGGTGGAAGTCGGCGGCGACAACGAAAAGGCCCTGGTGACCTGGCTGACCAAGCGGCTAGGCGCGCCCGTCAGCGCGCCCTCGCTGTCCGCGCTGGGCTATGAACTGGTCGGCGGCCGCCTGTTGCCCGGTGGCGCCGGCCCGGTGGCGCTGTTCATGTACGGCGCGCCCGACGGGCAGCGCCTGACCCTGTACGTCACGCGCGAGGCCGCCGGCGGCCAGACCGCCTTCCAGTTCACGCAGGAAGGGCCGGTGCGCGTGTTCTATTGGGCCGAGGGCCCGTTCGGCTACGCGCTGTCGGGCGCCGTCAGCCGGGAAGAACTGCAACGGGTGTCGCAGGAAGTCTACCGGCAGTTGCAGGGCTGACATCGCGCCACGCGTCGCTCGCGGCGCCCTGTCCGACCGGCGCGCGGCGGCGCCGGCGTGGACCGAGCCTAGCCGCCGCGCGCCTCGTGCAGCATGCGCAGCGTGATCTTGCTGACCTCGGCGCGGCTCGTGCCGATGTGCGCGCGCAGCAGGCGCGCGGCCTCGTCCGCCTGGCGCGCCAGCACCGCGCCCAGGATGGCGCCGTGTTCCTCGTAAGTGGCGTCGATGCGGAAGTCCTTGGTGAAATCCAGCCGGCGCACGATGCGGATCTTCTCGGTCACGTCGCGATGCACCTGCGCCATTTCCGGATTGCCCGCCGCCGCCACCAGCGCGCAGTGGAAGGCCTCGTCCAGCTCCGCCACCCGCCGGCCATCCAGCAGGCGCCGCTGCGGCGGCGCGTGCCAGATGTCGCGCAGGGCCATCAGCAGGTCCGTCTCGTCCGCGCGCTCGCGCGCGCACAGGCGCTCCACCGCCGCCAGCTCCAGCACGATGCGCAGGTCGTACAAGGCCTCGAAGCGCTCGAAGTCGAAGGGCCGCGCCTGCCAGCCGCTGCGCGGGCTGGCCAGCACGAAGCCCTCGCGCTCCAGCCGCGCCAGGCCCAGCCGCACCGGCGTACGGCTCACGCCTAGCCGCGCCGCCAGGTCGGTCTCGGTGAAGCGCTCGCCGGGCAGCAGCCGGAAGCTGAACAGATCGTCCTTGATCAGTTGATAGGCCTGGTCGGCCAGGGACGCCCCCAGCGCCAGCGCGGGTCGCAAGCTCAGGCTACCGTGCATGGCGCATCCTCCGCCAGGACGACCAGCGGATCGCCGGCGTTCACGGGCTTGCCCGGCACGCAGCGGATCGCGGTCACGACGCCGGCGGCCGGCGCGATGACGGACAGCTCCATCTTCATGGCCTCGACCACCACCAGCGTGTCGCCCGCCGACACGCTCTGGCCGACCTCGACCGGCACCTTCCACACATTGCCGCACATGTCGGCGCTGACCAGCCGCTCGCCCTCGCGCAGCTCGGCCTGCGCTTCCGGGGCGGCTTCCAGCTCGGCCGGCGGCGGCGCCACATCCTCGCTCCGCCACAGCGCGACTTCCGCGTCGAAGGCGCTTTTCTGGCGCGTCTGGAAGGCGGCGATGCTGGTCGCCTGCTCGGCCAGGAAGCGCTGATGCGCGGCGAAGTCGAACACCTCCTCCTCGATGCGGACGCTGGCCCGGCCATGGCGGAAGTCTTCGCGCAGCACGTCCAGCTCGGCCTCGCTGACGGGATAGAAGCGCACCTGATCGAAGAAGCGCAACAGCCAGGGCTTGCCGTCCTGGAACACCGGGTTCTTCATGAACGTGTTCCAGATCGGCAGGCTGCGCCCCACCAGCTGGTAGCCGCCCGGCGAGTCCATGCCGTAGATGCACATGTACACGCCGCCGATGCCGACGGTGCCTTCGGCCGTATAGGTGCGCGCGGGGTTGTACTTGGACGTCAGCAGCCGGTGGCGCGGATCGATCGGCACCGCGCAGGGCGCGCCCAGGTAGACATCGCCCAGCCCCATCACCAGATAGCTGGCGTCGTACACGATGCGCCGCACCTCGTCGCGCGAGGCCAGGCCGTTGATGCGCTGGATGAAGTCCACGTTATTCGGCAGCCAGGGCGCGCTGGCGCGCACGGTCTCCTGGTAGCGTCGCACCGCGCCCAGCGTGGCGCTGTCCTCGAAGGCCAGCGGCAGGTGGACCACGCGCGTGGGCACCTTGAGCGTGGCCACGTCGGCCAGTCCGGCCTCGATCTCCAACAGCCGCGCGATCAGCGCGTCCTGGCGGATCAGGCGGCTGTCGTAGCGGATCTGCAGGGAGCGCACGCCCGGCGACAGCTCCCGCACGCCGGCCACCGGCCGCTCGCGCAGCGCCTCCATCAGCAGATGGATGCGCATGCGCAGCGCCAGGTCCAGCACGTTGTCGCCGTACTCCAGCAGCAGGTAGCCGTCGCCCGCCTGGCGGTAGGCGACCGACGGTCGCGTCCCTTCGGCCGGCAACGCGGCGATGATGGTCTCGGACGCGGTGGCGCGGGCCGGCGCGCCGATGGACGCGGCGGCGGGCATGGCTGGCGCCGCAGCGCTCAGCTCGCGCAGGCCGCGGTCCTGCGCCGCCTCCAGCGCCACCGCCTGTTCATAGTCCATGCGCACGAAGCGGATGCGGTCGCCGGGCTTGACCTGCCCCACCTTCCACAGCTCGGCCTTGGCGATCGTGACCGGGCAGACGAAACCGCCCAGGCTGGGGCCGTCGCGGGTCAGGATCACGGGGCTGTCGCCGGTGAAGTTGATGCTGCCGATGGCGTATTCGCAGTCGTGGATGTTGGACGGATGCAGCCCGGCCTCGCCGCCGCTCTCGCGCGCCCAGTCCGGCTTGGGGCCCGTCAGGCGCACGCCCAGGCGATTGGAGTTGTAGTGGACTTCCCAGTCGGCGGCAAAGAATGCGTCGATGGCCTCCGGCTTGAAGAAGTCCGGCGCGCCATGCGGCCCGTAGAGCACGCCGATGCGCCAGGTATCGCCATAGGCGGGAACCAGCTCGGGTGGCGCGGCCTGCGGCGCCGCCTGGGGCGCGGCGGGCGCGCCGGGCAACCCGGGGCGGACCCGGGGCAGCATGTCGCCCACGCGCAGCGTGCGGCCGGCGTGGCCGCCGAACTGTCCCAGCGCGAAGGTCGAGCGGCTGCCCAGGTAGACGGGCACGTCCAGGCCGTCGCGCACGGCCAGGTACATGCGGCAGCCCGACAGCGCGCGGCCCGTGGCCAGCACCTGGCCCGCGCGCACCGCCACCGGCCGCCACATCGGCACGGGCTCGCCGTCCAGCGTGGCCGCGCATTGCGCGCCGGTCAGCGCGATGACGGCGTCGCCATGAAAGCGCAACGTGGGGCCGGCCAGCGTGGCCTCGATGCCCGCGGCATCCGGCGCGTTGCCGACGATGCGATTGGCCAGCCGGAACGCGTAGTCGTCCATCGGACCCGACGGCGGCACGCCGATATTCCAGTAGCCGGCGCGGCCGGGATAGTCCTGCACGCTGGTATAGGTGCCGGCCTCCAGCACCTCGATCGCCGCTGGCCGGTACTCGAAGGTTTCCAGGAAGCGGGTGGACAGCTCGCCGGCCACGAAGCGCGCGTCGGCCACGATCTGGCGCAGGTAGTCCAGGTTGGTGGCGATGCCATGCAGGCGCGTGCGCGCCAGCGCGTCGGACAGCCTGGCCAGCGCCTCTTCGCGCGTGTCGCCATGCACGATCAGCTTGGCCAGCATGGGATCGTAGTAGGCCGGCACCTCGGTGCCGGTCGCGACCCAGCCGTCCACGCGCGGCCCCTCGGGGAAATACACCTCGGTCAGCACGCCCGGCGAAGGCTGGAACTGGCGCAACGGATCCTCGGCGTACAGCCGCACCTCGATCGACGCGCCGCGCGGCGCGCGCGACATGGCCAGCAGGTCCAGCGGTTCGCCCGCCGCCACGCGCAGCATGCACTCGACCAGGTCCAGGCCGGTCACCGCCTCGGTGACCGGATGCTCGACCTGCAGCCGCGTGTTGACCTCCAGGAAATAGAAGCTGTCGCGGGCCGGGTCGTAGATGAATTCCACCGTGCCGGCCGAGCGATAGCCGACCGATTCGCCCAGCCGCACCGCCGCTTCCAGCAGGGCGGCGCGGGTGGCGGTCGGCAGGTTCGGAGCCGGCGTCTCCTCGATGACCTTCTGGTTGCGCCGCTGCACCGAGCAGTCGCGCTCGCCCAGCGCCAGCACCCGGCCCCGGCCGTCGCCGAAGATCTGCACCTCGACGTGGCGCGCGTTGTCCACATAGCGCTCGATGAAGGCGCCGCCGTCACGGAAGAAATGCTCGCCCATGCGCTGCACGCTGTCGTAGGCCGCCGTCAGCTCGGCCTCGCTGTCGCAGCGCGACAGGCCGATGCCGCCGCCGCCCGCCGTGCTCTTGAGCATGACCGGATAGCCGATGCGCTCGGCCTGCGCCAGCGCCTCGCCCAGGCTGGACAGCAGCCCGGTGCCCGGCGTCATGGGCACGCCGGCCAGCGCCGCCAGCTCGCGCGAACGGTGCTTCAGGCCGAACTCGCGGATCTGCGTGGGCGTGGGCCCGACGAAGGCGATGCCGGCGGCTTCGCAGGCCTCGGCGAATTCCGCGCTTTCGGACAGGAAGCCATAGCCGGGGTAGATGGCCTGCGCGCCCTGTTCGCGGGCGGCGGCCAGCAACAGGTCCATGCGCAGATAGCTGTCGGCGGCTTTCTCGCCGCCCAGCGCGACGGCGGCGTCGGCCTCGCGCACATGGGCGGCGTTGCGGTCGGCGTCGGAATACACCGCCACGCTGCGGATGCCCAGGCGCTTCAGGGTACGAATGGCGCGGACGGCGATTTCGCCTCGGTTGGCGATCAGAACGGTATCGAACACGTTGCGACTCCTGGAAAGAATTGGGGGATCAGCGGACGGCGGGATTCAGGCTGGCCAGGTAGGCGCGCCAGCCGCCATGCGCCGTGATGTCGCGCGCGCCCTCCAGGCCGCGCGGCTCGCAGATGAAGCCCTGGACCAGCCGCCCGTCCTCCAGCTCCAGCGTGCCGATGCCCAGCGGCGCCGGAATCTCGGCGACGAAGCCGCCGAACGCGGCGATGGGGATGTCCCACAGCTCGACCTCGATGGGCGCGCCATCGGCGCGCTTGGCCAGGCCCGGCTTGGGCGGCGTGGTGTTGGCCAGCGCATACAGCCGGTAGTCACCCGCCGTGCGCGTCTTTTCCACCAAGACGGCATGGCGCGAACGCAGCTGATGGTTCAACGGCATGCCGCTAAGGTGCGCGCCCACCACGGCCACGCGCAGCATGCCCGGCGCCGGATCGCGCGACGCGGGCGCGGCGGGCAGCGGCTTGCCGGTGGCGCCCAGCGGCAGGCCCAGGCGCGCCTGCCATTGCCTGCCGAATTCGGCCAGCGCATGGTCCTGCCAGGCCAGGCCCAGCACGGTGATGCCGGCCGGCAGGCCGTCGCCGCGCATGCCCGCGGGCAAGGCCAGCGCGCACAGGTCGGCCAGGTTGGCGAAGTTGGTGTAGAGGCCCAGCCGCGAATTGAGCGCCAGCGGATCCTCGCGCAGCTGTTCGATGGTGTAGATGGACGGCGCGGTGGGCACCAGCAGCGCGTCCACGTCCGCCAGCGACTGCTGGATGGCGCGCGCCAGCGCGGCGCGGCGGTATTCGGCCTGAAAGGCGTCCAGCGCGCTGTAGCGCCCGGCCTCTTCGACGATGCCGCGCACCACCGGGTCGATCGCGCCCGGCTGCTCGCGCCACAAGGCTTCGACCGCCGCGAACCGCTCGGCCACCCACGGCCCCTGGTACAGCAACGCGGCCAGCTCGGCATAGGGCGAGAAATCGATGGTCCGCAGCTCGGCGCCACTGGCGCGCACCTCGCGCAGCGCCGCATCGAAGGCGGCCTCGGCCTCGGCGTCGCCGTGAAACTCCAGCTTGTCCGGCACCGCGAAGCGCGGCCGCGCCGGCCAGGGGCGGGCCGTGCCGGCCGGCGCGGCCCGCGAGTAGGGATCGTGCGCGTCGTAGCCGCCGGCGATGTCGGCCACCCGCGCCGCGTCGTCGACCGTCAGGGCGAACACCGACACGCAATCCAGCGTGCGGCAGGCCGGCACCACGCCGGCGGCGCTGAGCCAGCCGCGCGTGGGCTTGAGTCCGACGATATTGTTGAAACCCGCCGGCACGCGTCCCGAGCCGGCCGTGTCGGTGCCCAGCGAGAACGCCGCCAGTCCGCGCGCCACCACCGAGGCCGAGCCCGAACTGGATCCACCGCTGATGTACTCGGGCCGGAACGCGTTGGCCACCGCGCCGTGCGGCGAGCGCGTGCCCACCAGGCCGGTGGCGAACTGGTCCAGGTTGGTCTTGCCGACCAGGATAGCGCCGGCGGCGCGCAGGCGCCGCACCACGCCGGCATCCTCGTCGGGCGTATAGGCGAACGCCGGGCAGGCGGCGGTGGTCGGCCAGCCGGCGACGTCGATGTTGTCCTTGACCGCGTAAGGCACGCCGTACAGCGGCAGGCGCGACAGGTCGCCGTCCGCCGCCGCCAGCAGCCGCGCCAGTTCGTCCAGCTGGCGCGCCAGCGCCGGGCCGTCGACCCGCAGGATCCAGGCATTGTCGGCGGGCGCGTCCGGCGCGGCGGCGTGGCCGGCCAGCAGCGCCTCGGGCCGGGCGCCCGCGAAATAGGCGGCCTGCCATTGCGCGATGGTCCAACCGGCGGTGTCGAACTGCGTTGCTGCGGCGTTCATGCTGGAATCCTCTCTGGTATGCAAGTAAGGATTCCCAAGCAAGCGGCATGCCATGTCCGCGCCCGCGGCGCGTTTTCCCCCTGTTTCCCTGCCACGACATCCCGCGCGGCCACAAGGCGCGGCGCGCCGTCGCGGCGCCGGCGCGCACCAGCGCCGCGCAGATCACGCACCTGTTTTGTGCACGCGGCACCAGATTGAGCAAGCCGCTCCGCCGCATCGTTCCCGCGCCCCGCCCTTCCCGCCTACATATAGCGGCCCCGCCGCGCCGCCGCCTCCGGCGCGGCTGGCACGGGTCTTGCTTTGATGTCCTGGCGAGGCGCGGTACAGGCCCTGTCCATTTCATGCCGGCAATGCCGGCGCAACCTACCCAGGAGTCCCCATGAAACGCAGACTAGCCCTCAAGCAACTGACCGCCGTGAGCCTGCTGGCCCTGGCCGGCTGGATGCCGTCGGTCCATGCCGCCGAAGACACGATCAAGGTCGGCATCCTGCATTCCCTGTCCGGCACGATGGCGATCTCGGAGACCTCGCTCAAGGACGTGGCGCTGATGGCGATCGACGAGATCAACGCCAAGGGCGGCGTCATGGGCAGGAAGCTGGAGCCCGTGGTGGTCGATCCAGCCTCGAACTGGCCGCTGTTCGCCGAGAAATCCCGCCAGCTGCTGGCGCAGGACAAGGTCGCGGTGGTTTTCGGCTGCTGGACCTCGGTGTCGCGCAAATCGGTGTTGCCGGTGTTCAAGGAGCTGAACGGCCTGCTGTTCTATCCGGTGCAGTACGAAGGCGAGGAACTGGAGAAGAACGTGTTCTACACCGGCGCCGCGCCCAACCAGCAGGCCATACCCGCCGTCGAGTACCTGATGAGCGAGGACGGCGGCGGCGCCAGGCGCTTCGTGCTGCTCGGCACCGACTACGTGTACCCGCGCACCACCAACAAGATCCTGCGCGCCTTCCTGCATTCCAAGGGCGTGAAGGACAGCGACATCGACGAGGTCTACACGCCCTTCGGCCATTCCGACTACCAGACCATCGTCGCCAACATCAAGAAGTTCGCCACCGGCGGCAAGACCGCCGTCATCTCCACCATCAACGGCGACTCCAACGTGCCCTTCTACAAGGAACTGGGCAACGCCGGCCTGAAGGCCACCGACGTGCCGGTGGTCGCCTTCTCGGTCGGCGAAGAGGAACTGCGCGGCGTGGATACCAAGCCGCTGGTCGGCCACCTGGCGGCCTGGAACTACTTTGAATCGATCAAGAACCCGGTCAACACCGACTTCATCGCCAAGTGGAAGGCCTACGCCAAGGCCAAGAACCTGCCCAACGCCGCCACCGTGGTCACCAACGACCCGATGGAAGCGACCTACATCGGCATCCACATGTGGAAGCAGGCCGTCGAACAGGCCAAGAGCACGGACGTGGACAAGGTCATCGCGGCCATGGGCGGCCAGACGTTCAGCTCGCCCAGCGGCTTCGAGATCGTGATGGACAAGACCAACCATCACCTGCACAAGCCGGTGTACATCGGCGAGATCAAGGCCGACGGCCAGTTCAACGTGGTCTGGAAGAGCAAGGGTCCGATCCGCGCCCAGCCCTGGAGCCCGTACATCCCGGGCAACGAAGGCAAGCAGGGCCTGTAAGGAGACGGCCGCCATGCGCAACGCTGCGATCGCACGCTACCTGCGTCGTCTCCTGCTCGCCCTGGCCCTGGCCTGGCCGACGCTGCCCGTGGCGGCGGCCGGCATCGGCCAGGACCTGCTGGCGCCGCTGGCGGGCGACGATACCGACGCCAGGCTGCGGGCGATCGCCGCGCTGGGCGCTCTGCCAGGCGGCGAGGGCGCGGCCGTGCTGCGCGCGCTGGGCGCCGACCAGCTCTACGCGGCGCCGGACGGCCGTGTGCTGATCGGTGATGGCGCCCGCGCCACCGACCCGGCCGGCGGCGCCGCGCTGGACCTGCCGGCGGGATCCTCATCCATCGGCATCAACAACCGCTTGCGCCGTGCCATCGAGGCGGCGCTGGCCGGCGCGCAGCTGCACGCGGCCGATGCCGGCGCGCGGCTCGCCGCCGCGCGCCGCCTGCAACAGACCACCGATCCCTCGCGGCTGCCCATGATCGCGCAAGCGCTGGCCACGGAACGCGACGAGACCGTGCGCGCCGCGCTGGAGATCGCGCAGGCCAGGCTGGAACTGCAAAGCGCCGATCCGGCCGCGCGGCGTCATGCCGTGGAACTGCTGGGCCGAGGCGGCGACGCCGCGTTCCGTCCCGTGCTGGCGGCCTTGACGCAGCAGCGCGACGGCGCCCATGTCGAACCCGACGCCGGCGTGCGCGAGGCCGCCGCCGACGCGCTGCGCCGCATCGACCGCCGCCTGGCCACCGTCGAATGGGCCGGCAATCTCTTCTATGGCCTGAGCCTGGGCAGCGTGCTGCTACTGGCGGCGCTGGGGCTGGCCATCACCTTCGGGCTGATGGGCGTGATCAACATGGCGCACGGCGAGCTGCTGATGATCGGCGCCTACGTGACCTATGTGGTGCAGACGCTGTTCCGCGCCTGGCTGCCTGGCTGGATCGACTGGTACGTGGCGGCGGCGCTGCCGCTGGCCTTCCTGGTCACGGCGCTGGTGGGCATGGCGCTGGAGCGCACCGTGATCCGCTGGCTCTACGGCCGGCCCCTGGAAACGCTGCTGGCGACCTGGGGCATCAGCCTGATGCTGATGCAGGGCGTGCGCAGCCTGTTCGGCGCGCAGAACGTGGAGGTCGGCAATCCGGCCTGGATGTCGGGCGGCGTCACGGTGCTGGGCGGGCTGGTGCTCAGCTACAACCGCCTGGTCATCATCGGCTTCGCGCTGGCCGTGGTGGCGCTGGTCTGGGCATTGCTCAACCACACTCGCCTTGGCCTGTTCGTGCGCGCCATCACGCAGAACCGGCGCATGGCCGATTGCGCCGGCGTGCCCACCGGGCGCGTGGACATGCTGGCCTTCGGCCTGGGGTCGGGCATCGCCGGGTTGGCGGGCGTGGCGCTGTCGCAGCTGGGCAATGTGGGCCCGGACCTGGGACGCGGCTACATCGTCGATTCGTTCATGGTGGTGGTGCTGGGCGGCGTGGGACAGCTGGCCGGCACCGTCATCGCCGCGCTGGGCCTGGGCGGCGTCAACAAGTTCCTGGAACCCTATGCGGGAGCGGTCATGGCCAAGATCACCATCCTGGCGCTTATCGTGCTGTTTGTGCAAAAGCGGCCGCAAGGCCTGTTCGCCCCGCGCGGCCGGAGCGTCGAATGAAGCCCGCCGCGCAGGACCTGGGCCTGGCGTTGCGCCGGCCGCTGTACTCCCCCCGCGCCTGGACGGCGCTGGCCATCGCCGCCGCGCTGCTGGCGCTGCTGCCGTTGCTGAACCTGGCGTACGCGCCGGGCCATCCGCTGCATGTCTCGTCCTATGCCGTCGCCCTGCTGGGCAAGTTCATGTGCTACGCGCTGGCCGCGCTGGCGCTGGACCTGGTCTGGGGCTACGCCGGCATCCTGTCGCTGGGCCATGGTCTGTTCTTCGCGCTGGGCGGCTATGCCCACGGCATGTACCTGATGCGCGCCATCGGCCGCGACGGCGCCTACCAGAGCGAACTGCCGGACTTCATGGTGTTCCTGAACTGGAAGAGCTACCCCTGGTACTGGTCGTACACCGAGCACTTCTGGTACGCCATGCTGCTGGTCGTGCTGGTGCCCGGCGCGCTGGCCTTCCTGTTCGGCTACTTCGCCTTCCGCTCGCGCATCAAGGGCGTGTACTTCTCCATCATCACGCAGGCGCTGACCTTCGCGGCCATGCTGCTGTTCTTCCGCAACGAGACCGGCTTCGGCGGCAACAACGGCTTCACCGACTTCAAGCGCATCCTCGGCTACGACATCACGGCGCCGGGCACGCGCGCCGCGCTGTACTGGAGCACGCTGGCGGCGCTGGCCGGCGCGCTGGTGCTGGCGCGCGCCGTCACGCAGTCCAAGCTCGGCCGGGTGCTGACCGCCGTGCGCGACAGCGAAAGCCGGCTGCGCTTCATCGGCTACGAGCCGCTGGGCTTCAAGCTCTTCGTCTGGACGCTGTCGGCCGTGCTCTGCGGCATCGCCGGCGCGCTGTACGTGCCGCAGGTCGGCATCATCAATCCCGGCGAGATGTCCACCGAGAACTCCATCGAAATGGTGATCTGGGTGGCCACCGGCGGACGCGGCACGCTGATCGGCCCCATCATCGGCGCCGGCGCGGTCAACGGCCTGAAGACCTGGTTCACCAGCGTGCTGCCGGAATTCTGGCTCTACGCGCTGGGGCTGATCTTCGTACTGGTCACGCTGTTCCTGCCGACCGGCATCGTCGGCCTGGCCCGCCGCATCGCCGCCCGTATCAGTGCCCGTATGACTGCCCGCCGCGACGCGCTTCCCGCCGTCGCTTCCGCCCCCGTCCAGGAACCCAAGGCATGAATCCCACCCACCCCGCTCCCGATCCGCTGGACGGCGGTCCCAGCGGCGAGGCCGGCTATGGCCGCGTCAGCGCCAAGGGACTGGACACCACCCATGGCGCCATCCTGTACCTGGAAGACATCACGGTCAGCTTCGACGGTTTCAAGGCGCTCAACGGCCTGACGCTGGACATCGGCGTGGGCGAGCTGCGCTGCATCATCGGCCCCAACGGCGCCGGCAAGACCACCATGATGGACGTGATCACCGGTAAGACCCGGCCCGCGTCCGGCAGCGCCTACTTCGGCCAGAGCATCGATCTGACCACGCTCAGCGAAACGCAGATCGCGCATGCGGGCATCGGCCGCAAGTTCCAGCGGCCCACGGTGTTCGAGCAACACACGGTGTTCGAGAACCTGGAGCTGGCCATGCGCGCCGACAAGCGCGTGCGCCCCACGCTGTTCGCGCGCCTGAACGGCGCGCAGGCCGACCGCATCGGCGAAACGCTGGACCTGGTGCGCCTGCGGCCCGAGGCGTTCCGCGAGGCCGGCCTGCTGTCGCACGGCCAGAAGCAATGGCTGGAGATCGGCATGCTGCTGATGCAGGAACCAAAGCTCCTGCTGCTGGACGAGCCGGTGGCCGGCATGACCGACGCCGAAACCGAGCGCACCGGCGAGCTGCTCAATGCGCTGCGCGGCCGCCATTCGCTGATGGTGGTGGAGCACGACATGGACTTCGTCAACCAGATCGCCGGCGACGGCAAGGTCACGGTGCTGCACGAGGGCGCGGTGCTGGCCGAGGGGCCGATGGCCAAGGTACAGGCCGACCCCCGCGTGATCGAAGTGTATCTAGGGCGCTAGCGTGCAGTCCCGCGGATACGCCCGCCCGAAATCCACCCCTGGCCTCGACACCACGGAGCAAAACATGCTGGATGCGAACGGAATCGATCAATACTATGGCGGCAGCCACACGCTGCGCGGCGTGTCGCTGTCGGTGCGCCAGGGCGAGTGCCTGGCGCTGCTGGGACGCAATGGCGTGGGCAAGACCACGCTGCTCAAGTGCCTGATGGGCGTGCTGCCGGTGGCGCGCGGCGGCGTGTCGCTGGACGGCGCCGACATCACGCGGCTGGCGCCGCACCAGCGCGCCGCGCGCGGCATGGCCTACGTGCCGCAGGGGCGCGACATCTTCGCGCGGCTGACGGTGGAAGAGAACATCCTGATGGGCATGGCGACCAAGCCGGCCGCGCGCGCGCGGCGCATCAAGGAGGAAGTGTTCGAGCTGTTCCCCGTGCTGCGCGGCATGCTGTCGCGGCGCGGCGGCGATCTGTCGGGCGGACAGCAGCAACAGCTGGCGATCGCGCGGGCGCTGGTGGCCGAGCCCCGCCTCATCATCCTGGACGAGCCCACCGAAGGGATACAGCCGTCCATCATCAAGGACATCGGACGCGTCATCCGCATGCTGCGCCAGCGCGGCGACATCGGCATCCTGTTGTGCGAGCAGTACTTCGACTTCGCCCGCGAACTGGCCGACCGCTACGTGGTGCTGTCGCGCGGCGAGGTCGTGGCCAGCGGCGGCCGCGAAACCATGGACGGCGAGGACGTGCGCCGGCATCTGTCGGTCTAGGCAAAGAACCACGCCGGCGCATGCCGTGCGCGCCGGCGTCCGGGGGAGCCTTCCGGAACCGATTTCCCCGCCGGCTGGATCTTTGATCATTGCTTGAAATTAGGCCTGCGCGCGCATCTGCTCCGATATAATCCGCGCTCATGTGCTCCGCCTCCTTCCTGACCCGACCCGCCATATGGATCGCGCTCGCCGTGATCCTGTGGGCGTCGCTGGTCCCGTCGCTGGCGCGCGCATTCAGTCCGGCGCACCCGGCGCAGCGCGTGTCGGTGGAGTATTGCGCCCCCGGCGGCGCGGGCCTCGTTCAGATCGACGTGCAGTCGGACGACAGCGGCCAGGCGCCGCAACACGATGCGCACGAGGGCAGCCAGCATTGCCCGTTCTGCCGCAACCAGCAAGCCGATGTCGGCATCCTGCCCGATCCGGTGCCGCTGCTGCTGCCTGCCTCCCTGGCCCGCAAGGTCAGCTATCCCCCGCTCTACTACCAGTCGGCCCGGCCGCTGCACGCCTGGAGCGCGGCCCAGCCGCGCGCCCCGCCCGCCGCCTGACCGGCCACGGCGCCTGGCCGGCCGCGCCTGGCCAGCCGCGCCTGATGGACCGCGCCACGCGCCGATGCGCGTGAACCGCGCCTGACGGCTGCCCGCCGACCGCCCCTTCCGCTCCCGATCGATCCGCCCTTCCGTGGCCGGTCCGTCCGCGCGCTTGCGCGTCCGGTCCGCCTGGAACGCCGGGCGGCGACGGGTCCGCAGTCCTGGCTTGCCCTACCCGTCCGCGACACCTCGCGCGACTGCCGAACCCCCGGCGGCGCGAGCGCGCGGCATCCGATCATGAAACCTGCATACGCTTACCTCCTGCTGCTGGCCGCGCTCGCGCCCACGGCCCCCGCCCTGGCGCTCAGCGCCGATCCGTCGGTGGAAACGCTGGCGCCCACCGTCGTGTACGGCGACACCGCCGCCGAGGCCCCGCCCAATGGCCGCATCAACCTGGACGCCCGCGACAGCACCGGCAGCCGCCTGGGCCTGACGCTGCGCGAAACGCCCGCGTCCGTCACCGTGATCTCGCGCGAGCAGATCGAGGCGCGCGGCGCCGCCAACACCCAGGACATCGCGCGCGGTATACCCGGCGTGGACAACGCCTCGCCGCCCGGCATGGCCGGCGCCGTCAGCTACCGAGGCTTCAGCGGCAGCCAGATCTCGCAGCTGTTCAACGGCATCTCGGTGCAGTACGACGCCATCGCCGCCCGCCCCATCGACAGCTGGATCTACGACCGCGTCGAGGCCATCGGCGGGCCGTCGACCTTCCTGTTCGGCGCCGGCGCCGTGGGCGGCGCCATCAACTACGTGACCAAGCTGCCGGAACGCGACACCTTCTACGAAGGCCGCTTCCGTCTCGGCTCGTTCAACTCGCGGCAGTATTCCGTCGGCCTGAACCAGCAGCTGGCCGGCGAGCCCGGCGGCCGCGGCCACTACCTGCGGCTGGACGCGAACACCGGCTCCAGCCAGGGCTGGGTCGACGGCAACCATTCCCGCGCCAGCCAGCTCGCGCTCTCGCTGCTGTCGGACCTGGGCAGCGACGTGACCCAGACCTGGGCCTTCGAATACCAGCGCGAGAAGGTCGACCGCCCCTATTGGGGCACGCCGCTCAAGACGGGCGCCAACGGCGTGGTCAGCGGCGAGGGCCACATCGAGGACGGCACCCGCTACAAGAACTACAACGTCAACGACGGCCTCTACGAGCAGTCGGTGCTGTGGGCGCGCTCGATCACCGAATGGCGCGCCAGCCCCGCGCTGACGTTCAAGAACACGCTGTACTACTACCGCGCCGACCGCGACTTCCGCAACCTGGAGACCTATCGCTTCAACGCCGGCAACACCCAGGTGCTGCGCTCGGGCGCGCTGCTGCAGCGGCACGAGCAGCGCCTGATCGGCAACCGCGTCGAGGGCCTGTACCGCTCGACCCTGGCCGGCCTTCCCAGCGACTGGTCCTTCGGCGCGGACTACAGCGTCAACAAGCAGACCCGCTATCCGACCAGCCTGCCCGGCCAGGTGGACGCCATCGATCCCTATGACTTTTCTCCTGGCGATTTTTACGACATCCCCGGCATGAAGCGCGGCCACGTCGCCGACCGCGACAACCGCATCCGCACGCTGGCCTTCACGCTGGAGAACCGCACCGAAGTGCTGCCCGGCCTGTCCCTGGTCTCGGCGCTGCGCAAGGACTTCATCGACGTGGACCTGACCAACCGCCGCGCCGTCACCGCCAGCTCGCCGGCCAGCGCCTCGCGCTCGTATTCACCGCTGACCGGCCGGCTCGGCCTGAACTGGCAGCTCAGCCCGGAAGCCTCGCTGTACGCGCAGTACGCCACCGCCGCCGATCCCCCGTCCGGCCTGATGGCCACGGCCTCGTTCGCCGACGTGCTCTACAACGACAAACTGACCACCGGCCGCCAGGCCGAGGTCGGCGGCAAGTTCGATTTCTGGGACGGCCGAGGCTCCGCCACGGTGGCGCTGTACGACATCCGGCGCAAGAACATCTCGACGCCCGACGCCAACAACCCCGGCGTCAGCCTGCCGGTGGGCGAGCAGTCCTCGCGCGGCCTGGAGCTGGCCGGCGGCCTGCGGCTGAGCAGGCAGGTGACGCTGCAGGCCAACATGGCTTTCGTCGCGCCGCGCTACGACGATTTCTCGCAGACCGTCAACGGCGTGGCGGTGTCGCGCAACGGCAAGGTGCCGACCAACACGCCGCGCCGCATCGCCAACGTCTGGGTCGACTACGCATTCCTGCCCGACTGGACCGCCAGCGCCGCCGCGCGCTATGTGGGCAAGACCTACGCCGACGCCGCCAACACCACCTGGGCCCCCGCCTACATGGTGTTCGACGCCGCCGTCTCGCACCGCATCGACCGGAACATCACCGTGACCGCCCGCGTGCGCAACCTGACAGACAAGGTCTACGCGGCCAACGTCAGCAGCGCCGGCATGTTCTACCTGGGCGCGCCGCGCTCGTTCGAACTGACGCTGCAAGCGCGCTACTGAGGACCGCCATGAGCGCCCTGCCCCAGACCCGACCGCGCGCCGCGACAGGACCGTCGCTGGCCGCCCGCGCCAAGCGCTGGCTCTACCTGCTGCACCGCTGGGCCGGCATCGCGCTGTGCCTGTTCTTTGCCATGTGGTTCATCTCCGGCGTGGTGATGATGTACGTGGGCTATCCCAAGCTCACGCCCGCCGAACGCCTGGGGCACCTGGCACCGCTGGATCCCGCCGGCGTCACGGTGACGCCGGCGCAGGCGCTGGCGGCGGCCGGACTGGAAGACGGCGCCGCCCTGAGCCTGTCGGCCAGCCGCGCCGGCCAGGCCGTGTATCTGGCCGGCGGCGGCCGGCGCTCGGCGCCCAAGGCGGTGGACGCCGCCAGCGGCGCGCTGCTGCCCGTGGCGGACGAGCGGGTGGCCGCCGCCACGGCCTCGGCCTGGTTCGGCGGCGCCTATCCGGTGCGGTACGCGGGCGCGGTGGACGAAGACGTCTACACGCACTCGCGCGCGCTGGATCCGCACCGGCCGCTGCATCGCGTCGACGCCGGCGATCCGGACCACACCCGGCTCTACATCTCCTCGGCCACCGGCGCCGTGGTGCTGGACGCCACTCGCGCCGAGCGCGCCTGGAACTACGCGGGCGCCTGGATCCACTGGCTCTATCCGTTCCGCGGCAACGCGCTGGACCGCTGGTGGCACGACATCGTGGTGTGGCTGTCGGTGGCGGGCGTGGTGCTGGCGTTCACCGGCACCGTGGTGGGCCTGATGCGCTGGCGCTTCTCGCGCCCCTATGCCAGCGGCAGCCGCTCGCCGTACCGCGAGAACATGATGCGCTGGCACCACCTGAGCGGCCTGGTGTTCGCCCTCGTCACCATCACCTGGATCTTCAGCGGGCTGATGTCGATGAATCCCTGGAAGCTCTTCGCCAGCGGCGGCGCCCCGCTGGCGCAGACGGCCTATGAAGGTGCGCCCGCGCCCGCCGCCACGCTGGCCGCGCCCGCCGCGCTGATCGCGGCCTTGCCCGCCGCGCCCCGGGAACTGAGCTGGACGCGCGCGGCCGGGCAGAGCCTGGTCCAGGCGCGCATGGCGGCCGGCGCGCCGCTGCTGCTGTCGGCGCGGGAAGCACGCCCCGCCGCGCTCGACCCCGCCGCGCTGCGCACGGCGGCCGCCACGCTGCTGCCGGGCGCCCGGCTGGCCGAGGTGCAGACGCTGGAGCGCTACGACTTCTACTACTACGCGCGCGACGAGCACGCCATGTTGGGCCATGTGGAAAAGCCGCTGCCGGCCTGGCGGCTGGTCTACGACAACCCCGAGGCCAGCTGGGTCTACCTGGATCCGGCCACCGGCCAGCTCATCGGCCGGCAGGATCGCGCCAACCGCGCCAGCCGCTGGCTGTTCGCCTTCCTGCACAGCTGGGACTGGACCGGCCTGCTGGCGCGCCGCCCCTTGTGGGACGCGCTGCTGATCTTCCTGAGCCTGGGCGGGGCCGCGCTCAGCCTGACCGGCGTGGTGATCGGCTGGCGCCGGCTGGGGAAGAAATTGCGGCACTGAACCCGGCGACGGGCCGGGCGCGGCCTGGGAACGAGGCGCGGGATGCACTATGCTCCCAGCCTCGACTCTGCTAGGAGCAGCCCATGTCCGACGTCACCATCTATCACAACCCCAAGTGCGGCACCTCCCGCAACACCCTGGCCATGATCCGCAACGCCGGCATCGAGCCGCAGGTCGTGCTGTACCTGGAAACCCCGCCCTCGCGCGCGACGTTGAAGGCGCTGTTCAAGCGCGCCGGCGTCAGCGTGCGCGACGCGCTGCGCGAAAAGGGCACGCCCTATGCCGAGCTGGGCCTGGACAACCCGGCCCTGGACGACGAGGCCCTGCTGGACGCCATCGAGGCCCATCCCATCCTGCTGAACCGCCCCTTCGTCAGCACGCCGCTGGGCGCGCGGCTGTGCCGCCCGTCGGAGCTGGTGCTGGACATCCTGCCGGCCCCGCAGCAAGGCGCCTTCACCAAGGAAGACGGCGAAGCCGTGATCGACGCCCAGGGCAAGCGCATCCAGAAGTGAGCGCGCCCGACACGGCGAGCGGCGGCATCCAATACCCACTTTCAGGGATAGCCGGCGGCGGCCGGGATCAGCACAATCCCAAGCGGGCAATTCCGCCCGCTCCCACCTGGCCCGCCACCATGACCGACCTGCCGCCCGTTCCCGCGCTCGCCCTGCCCGCCCCGGTGCTGGTGGTGGAAGACGAACCGCTGGTGCGCGGCCGGCTGGAACGGCTGCTGCATCAGCTGGGCTATCCCGCCGACGCGCTGCTGTTCGCCGGCTCGCTGGCCGAGGCCCGCGCCCGGCTGGCCGACGCGCCCGTCGCGCTGGCGCTGGTGGACCTGGGCCTGCCTGACGGCAATGGCGTCGAGCTGATCGCCGAGCTGCGCTCGGCCGATCCGGCGCTGGGCATCCTGGTGATCTCCGCCTGGAGCACCGAGGACGCCATCCTGGCCGCGCTGCGCGCCGGCGCCACCGGCTACCTGCTGAAGGAGCGAGACGACCTGGAAGTGCTGATCTCGCTGCGCAGCGTGCTGCGCGGCGGTGCGCCGATCGATCCCTTCGTCGCCCGCCGCATCATCGAGGAGCTGCGGCCCGCGCCCGCGCAGCCCGCCAGCCCGCCGCCCGGCGAAACGCTCAGCCCTCGCGAAGACCAGATCCTGCGCCTGGTGGCCGAGGGGCTGGGCAACCGGGAGATCGCCGAGCAGCTGCATCTGTCCCGCTACACCGTCGAATGCCACATCAAGCACATCTACCGCAAGCTGGCGGTGTCCTCGCGCACCCGGGCCATCCACGCGGCGCGCTCGCGCGGCCTGCTCGATTGACGCGGCGGATGCCGGCGGCGCGGCGCGTCGGACGGGCGCTGGCCGCGATGCTCGGCCTGCTGGCGCTGCTGCTCCTGTGCGGCGTCGCGCGAGCGGCGCCGGCCGGTGCCGCCGGCGACTGCGCCGCGCGCATCCTGGACATACGCAGCGCCCAGGCGCTGCCGGACGGCGCGCGACCCGCCGACGGCCCGGCCTGGCAGCCGGTAACGCTGCCCGACGATTGGAGCGCGCGCTGGCCCGGACATACCGGCAAGGCCTGGTACCGGATCGACTGGCGCTGTGACGGCGCGAGCCGCGCTCCGGCCGCGCTGGCGCTCGAATCCATCGTCATGGCCGGCGAGGTCTATGCCAACGACGACCTGCTGTGGCGCGACCCCAGCCAGTCCGAGCCGCTGTCGCGCAGCTGGAACATGCCGCGCTACTGGCGCCTGCCCGAATCCGCGATGCGCGACGGCGTCAACACCATCTGGGTGCGCGTGGCCGGCGTCGCGGACCATCACCCGGGGCTGGGGCCGGTGTACCTGGGCGAGCCCCAGGCCATCGAACGCGGGCACGAGCTGCGCGTGTGGCGCAACCGCACGCTGTTCCATGTCAACCTGACCATCTCGGCGGCGCTGGGCCTGTTCTTCTTCAGCCTCTGGATCCTGCGTCCGCAACAATCCAGCCATGGCTGGTATGCGCTGACCGCGCTGTTCTGGGTGCTGTTCGCGGCAAACATCGTGGCCACCAGCCCCTGGCCCTTCGCCACCACGCTGGCCGCCGCGCGCGCCAACGCCATGGCGCTGACGCTGCACATCGCCTGCTTCTGCATGTTCACCTGGCGCTTCGCCGGCCGCTTCCGGCGCCGCGTCGAAAGCGTCATGTGGACCGGCGTGGCGCTGTCGCTGGCGGCGCTGGCCTTCGTGCCCGACGACTTCCAGCCCTCGGCGCAATTCATCATCGTGATGGCCCTGTCGGCGCTGTTCTGCCTGAACTGCCTGCATTTCTCCATCCAGGCCCTACGCGGCCGCGACCGCGAACAGCAGCTGCTGGCCGTCTGCCTGCTGGTATTCCTGGGCGCCGCCGTCCACGACCTGCTCCTGCTGTTCAAGCGGATAGACGGCCTGTCCTACATTCCCTACACCAGCATCGCGGTGCTGATCGGCATGTCCGCCGTCCAGGGATTGCGCCACGCGCGCAGCGTGCGCCGCATCGAGCGCTTCAACGAGGAACTGGAAGTGTCCGTACAGCGCGCCCGCGACGAGCTGGCCGCCACGCTGGCCCGCGAACACGAGCTGGCGCTGGCCCACAGCCGGCTGCAGGACAGGCTGGAGATCGCGCGCGACCTGCACGACGGATTGGGCGGCTCGCTGGTCCGCATGACGGCCCTGATCGAGCAATCCGGCGAACCGCTGCGGAACCGGCAGTTCCTGTCCATGCTCAACCTGCTGCGCAACGACCTGCGCCAGACCATAGACAGCGGCGCCAGCGCCGACATGAAACCGCCCGCCACGCCGCGCGAATGGATCGCGCCGCTGCGCCACCGCTACACGCAGCTGTTCGACGAGCTGGGCATCGAGGTCCGCTGGGATTTCCCCGCCGGCTGGACCGTCCCGCCCTCCGCCTTGCAGTGCCTGGCGCTGACCCGGCTGATCGAGGAAGGACTGACCAACGTCATCAAGCACAGCCGCGCCGGGCGCGTCGCGGTGCGCCTGGCGCAGTCCGACCCGGGCCTGCTGGAGCTGATCGTCGAGGACGACGGCGCGGGCTTCGACGTGGCCGCCGTGTGCCAGGCCGGCATCAGCGTCGGCATGCGCAGCATGTCCACGCGCATCGCCCGGGTCGGCGGCAGCTTGCAAATCGATTCCGCGCCCGGCCGCACGCGCCTGACCGCCAGCCTGGCCCTGCGGCCGGAAGACGCCGCGGCCGTCCTGGAACCGTGGGCCGCGCCAGATGTATCGGAAAAGCGCATCCAGACGTAATTCCGGGGATTCAGCCACATTTTTGCAAGGTATTTGACGGCAAACCCCACTACCATCGCGGTCATCCGGAAATTTCAATTTGATGACGCGTCATGGATACGCTTGAACACCTGAACCAGTCCCTATTTCTTCTGATCAACGCCGACCCGGCGTCGCCCGCTTGGCGCATCCAGGCCGGGATGTTCATCGCCAACCGGCTGATCCTGCTGGTGCCGGCGACGCTCGCCGGGCTCTGGCTGTGGGGCGGCCAGCCGCAGCGCGGCCTGGTGCTCAAGGCGCTGGCCGGCATCGGCGTGGCGCTGTTCATCAGCTATCTGTGCGGTGCGCTGTGGCCGCATCCACGGCCCTTCGCCATCGGCCTGGGCCATGCCTTCTTCCCGCACAAGGCCACCTCGTCCTTCCCCAGCAACCACACCATCATCATCGCCACGCTGGCCTTCACGCTGCTGTTCGACCGGCGCTGGGCGGGCTGGGGCTGGGCCGCGCTGGCGCTGGCGGCCGTGGTCGGCCTGTCGCGCGTCTACCTGGGCGTGCACTTCCCGCTGGACATCGCCGGCGGCCTGCTGCTGGCGCCGCTGGCCGCCGCGCTGGTGGTGCCGGTGTGGCGGCGCGTGGGCAGCCCCGTGACCGTGGCGTGCCAGGCGCTGCACGGCAAGCTGCTGGCCCTGCCGATCGCGCGCGGCTGGATCCGCGCCTAGGGGCGCCGGAACGATTCCGGGACCATGCCTCGCATCGCCCTCAAGCCGGCGCGAAACCCGCCGCGCCTTCGTGCTCCAGCAGCCAGCGCTTGCGGTGCAAGCCGCCGCCATAGCCGGTAAGCGCGGCGTTGGCGCCGATCACACGGTGGCAAGGCACCACGATGCCAATCGGGTTCGCGCCATTGGCCGCGCCCACGGCGCGCACCGCCTCGGGCCGACCGATGCGCTCCGCAAGCCGGCCATAGTTAAGATGGCTGCCCGCCGGAATGCCGCGCAGCGCCGCCCATACCTCGCGCTGGAACACGGTGCCGCCCATGGCCACCTCCACGGCGTCGATGGCATCGATCCGACCGTCGAAATACGCTCTCAGGCGGCGGCCCGCCTCCGAGGCCGCCGTCGCCGGCCGCAAGGCGACCGCATCCTTGCCGTACTGCCGCCCCAGCAGTTTGTGCATGCGGCTTTCATAGTCGTCCCAATCGACGGCGCGCAGCCGCCCTTGCGCGTCGGTCAGCACCAGCATCACGCCGATGGGCGTCTTCAGGCGTTCTTCGAAAAAAAGATGGGCGGACATGGCGGGGACTTCCATAGCGGAAAGAAACAAGGATCGAGTTGCTGGCGACAGGCGGCGCGACCGCGCGGCCAGGACAGGCATTCGCAACAGAATATAGGGTCCGCGCCGGACTTGCGCTCGCGGTTTTCGGACATCAGTGTCGGCCGGACAACAAGGTCCGAAAACCGCTAGAACGCCATCCCGGACCGGCGTTAGCATGGCCGCATGAACCTCGATCACGACGCCTGCTACAGCGCCATCCGCGTGCGCGACGCCCGCTACGACGGGCGCTTCTTCACCGCGGTCAAGACCACGCGCATCTACTGCCGCCCGGTCTGTCCGGCGCGCACGCCCCTGTCGCGCAATGTCGTCTTCTACGCCACGGCCGCCGCCGCGCAGGAGGCCGGCTTCCATCCCTGCCTGCGCTGCCGCCCGGAAATCGCGCCCGCCGCCGGCCCCGCGCCCGGCCTGCCCGCCAGCGTGGCGCGCGCGTTGCAGCTGATCGAGCTGGGCGCGCTGGACGAGGGCGACCTGGAGGCGCTGGCCGCCCGGACCGGCGTCGGCGTGCGCCAGTTGCGGCGGCAGTTCCGCGAACACCTGGGCGCGTCACCCGTCGCCGTCGCGCAGACCCGCCGCGTGCTGCTGGCCAAGCAGCTGATCCACGAGACGCGCCTGCCCATGGCCGAGATCGCGTTCGCCTCGGGCTTTGGCAGCATCCGTCGCTTCAACGAGCGCTTCCAGCAGCTGTTCGACCGCCCGCCCGGCGCCCTGCGCCGCTCCTCGCAACCGGACGTGCCGGCCGGCCCCGAGGGCGAGATCCGGCTGCTGCTGCGCTATCGCCCGCCCTACGATTGGGACGCGATGCTGGACTTCCTGCGGCTGCGCGCCATCGCCGGCATCGAACAGGTGCAGGAACGCCGCTACACGCGCAGCATCAGCCTGGACGGCGCGCAGGGCACGGTGGCGGTGGAGCCCGGCAAGGGCGACGCGCTGCTGGCCACGGTGCGCTTTCCCCGGCTGCCATCCCTGCCCTTGATCATCGCCCGCCTGCGGCGGCAATTCGACCTGGACAGCGATCCGGCTGCCATCGCGGCGCAGCTGTCCCATGACCCGGTGCTGGCGGCGCTGACGGCGGCCCGGCCCGGCCTGCGCATTCCCGGCGCCTGGGATGGCTTCGAACTGGCGATGCGCGCCGTGCTGGGCCAGCAAATCACCGTGGTCGCCGCGATCCGCCTGGGCGGCAAGCTGGTGGCGGCGCATGGCGCGCCGCTGGCGCGGCCGGAGGACGGCCTGACACATGTGTTCCCGGAGCCGGCCGCCATCGCGGCCGCCGACCTGGCGCCGCTGGGCATGCCGCGCAGCCGCGCGCGCACGCTGTCGGCCGTGGCCTCGGCGGCGCTGTCGGACCCGACGCTGTTCGAGGCCGGCAACGACCTGGACGTCTCGGTCAAGCGCCTGCGGGAAATCTGGGGAGTCGGGGAATGGACGGCGCAGTACATCGCGCTGCGCCTGCTGCGCGAGCCGGACGCGTTCCCGGCGGCCGACATCGGCCTGATCCGGGCGCTGGAAGCGCTGGAATCGCGCAGCTATACGGCGGCGGAACTGCTGGAGCGCTCGGCCGCATGGCGGCCCTGGCGGGCCTACGCGGCCCAGCAGCTCTGGGCGCGGGGCGCGGCGGGCTGGGGCCCCCCGCCCCCGGATGCCCAGGGAGGATGGCGCCGGGCCCGTCTCTCATACCCCACCG
>NZ_JCBANG010000090.1:0-25155 GCF_059760905.1 Achromobacter sp. 1011811831 | reverse complement strand
CCGCCGCTCCGCGCCCGCCGGGCGGCGTCCGGTAAGATCGCAGGCGGGCCGGGCCTGCCCGCCCGTATCCCGTCCTTGCCCGGCGCTTCGCGCGCCGCCGTTCCCGTCCCGTTACACCGCCACCATGACTCAATCCGCTTTCGAACTCCCGTCCGACCTGCTCGCCTTCCTGCGCAGCCCGCTGGCTTCGGCCGCCGAGCGCGATACGCCCGATGTGTTCTTCGACCGGCCCGAGATCGGCCGCCTGTACGCGCAGGCTCAGGAGCCGGAACGGACGGAAGCGGTGCTGTCCGCCTGCGCCGCGCTGCTGCCGGAAGTGCATCCCAACCGCGCGTCGCTGCTGGCGCTGATGGCCGGCGCGCTGGTCGAGGACGGCGCCGACCCGGCCATCCTGTTTCCCGCCTGCCATGCCTTGCTGGATGTCTGGCTGCAGGAGCTGGAGCCGTACTGCGCCGAGGAAGTCGACGAGGACGACGACGAGGCCGAGCCCGAGGAAGTGCAGGCCTGGGCCGACGCGCAGGCGCGCATGAAGGCCGTGCCGCAGGAGCGCCGCTGGGAGGTCGAGACCTTGCAGCAGGCCGTGGAACTGCTGGTGCTGCCCATGATGGCGATGGTGCTGCGCGACGAGCGCAACCACCGGGCCTTCTTGGCGGACGATGCCTTGCAGGCGCGGATCTACCGCCTGAACCGCAATGGCAGCCTGCCGTTCGAGCAGCTGCATTACCTGTGGCTGGCCGCGAACATGAGCTACGAGGACGAGCTGGTGGTGGTGCTGCCTGCGTCGGGCACGGGCTTCGTGGCGCGGGCGCACGCGGTGAACAACGGTTTCCATGCCTTCACGCTGCTGCAGAACCTGATCCGCGAACACGGCCAGGCGCTGGGCGTGCGCCAGGCCATCGTGGACCGCGCGCCGCCGTCGGACGACAACGACAGCGACACGGCGGATTTCCTGTGGCTGCAGGCGCCGGCCTACGCGGGCGGCGAGCTGGTCAACGAGCTGGCCTGGTCCTGGGGCGAGGCGCCGCTGCGCGCCAATGCGCAAAAGCACGGCAAGCGCGTGCTGATCGGCCTGGACAAGGGCGACGCGTGCAGCCGCAGCTGGGCCGGCTTCCTGGGCGCCTGCCACGACGCGCAGAATCCGCACGTCGCCTTCAAGCGCTATCTGACGCCGGAGGAAGTGGCGTCGTACCTGCAATGAGCGGGCGCATGGCGGCATGGGCAACGGGGGCGCGCGGATGAGCGGCGTGCCCGATTCCATCGTCGCGCTGCTGCGCGAGGCCGGCTGGCAGGCGCCGCCCGGCGACGACGCGCGGGACCCGGCGGGCGAGCGCCTGCTGGCGTCGCTGGCAGGCCTGTCGATGGGCAAGACCGGCGCGGGCCGGGAGACCGCCGCCAGCGACGTGGCGTTCTACGAACGGCCCTGCGAGCCGGACGAGGACGAATCGCTGGAAGGCCTGCCCTGGCGCGGCCGCACCGGGCCGTTGCGCGCGGTGGCCGACGCGCATCACAACCACATGATCGTGCTGCTGGACGCCGCCGGCGCGGCCTATGTCTACACGGTGCCGGACGGCAAGCTCTATAGGCTGGGCGCGTCGCTGGGCGAGGCGCTGGAACGGCTGCTGCTGGGCCTGAACTACGGCCCGGGAATCGACGCGGACTGACGCGGACTGACGCGGCAAGGCGCGGCGCCGGGCCGCTGCCACGTCCGAACCGGCGGGCTCAGCCCTCGCCGCTGACTACGCCCGCGCGGACTGCCTCAGCCCGCGTCCTGCGCCATGTTCTCGCCCGTCGCGAACAGGTCCACCAGCGTGCGCCGCAGCCAGCGCTGGGCCGGCACGGTGTCGTTGCGCTGGTGCCAGAACAGCGTGATGGTGCGCGGCGGCGCGTGCATGGGCAGGGGCATGGCGCGCAGGTAGGGCGCATGCGGCGTCAGCGCGCCCAGGTGCAGCGGCAGCACGGCGATCAGGTCGGTGTGGCGCAGCATTTCATAGGCCACGTTGTAGTGGTTCACCAAGGCGGCCACGTCGCGCGACAGGCCGCGCGCCGACAGGTACATGTCGTAGGACGGCAGCGTCTGGCCGCCCAGGCTCACGTCCACGTGGCGCGCCGACAGGAAGGCGCGCGTGCTCAGGCGCTTCATGCTGGCCAGCGGGTGATCGTGGCGCATGAAACAGGCGTATTCCACCAGCCAGAGCGAGCGCGAGCGGATATGGCCCGGGTACTGCGCTTCGTTGACGTAGGCGCTGAGCACGCAGTCGGCGCGGTTGTCTTCCAGCTGTTCCGGGATTTCCAGCAGCGTGTTGGGCACGGCGCGCACGCGCGCCTGCGGCGCCGATTGCTCCAGCCGCCCGAACAGCGGCGGCAGCACGATGCCCGCGATGTAGTCGGACATCGACAGGCTGAATTCCATCGTGGCGCGGGCCGGGTCGAAGGCTTCGGCGTCGAGCGCGCCGCGCATGCGGTCCAGCGCCTCGCCCAGCTCGCTCCACAGCACGGCGGCGCGCTGGGTGGGAATGACGCCGTTGCCGGCGCGCACGAACAGCGGGTCGTCCAGGCTGTCGCGCAGCCGCGCCAGCGCATTGCTGACGGCGGGCTGGGTCATGCACAGCGCATTGGCCGCGCGCGTCACGCTGCCTTCGGTCATCAAGGCCTCGAAGACCTTCAGCAGGTTCAGGTCCAGCGTGCGGAAGCTCATGGCAAGTCATTCACATTGGTGATGTGGGGCATCATAACTATAAATTGGATAGATAGATTTGCGCATGCCTATCATGCGGTTCCTGGTCAAGAACAGTACGGCTGAAGCCGTCGATTGCAAGGGGAAATTCCGCATGTCCATGATCTCGGCGCGCATCGAGCGCCTGCCGTTCGCGCGCTTTCACAAACACCTGCTGCTGATGGGCGGCCTGGGCTATATGTTCGATGCCATGGACGCCGCCGTGCTGGCGTTCATCCTGCCCGTGCTGCGGGTGGAGTGGGGCCTGACCAGCGTGCAGATCGGGCTGCTGGGCAGCAGCACCTTCATCGGATTCTTCTTCGGCGCGCTGCTGGCCGGCACGCTGGGCGACCTGATCGGCCGGCGCGCGGTGATGATGTGGGCGCTGGCGTTGTACTGCGTGGCCTCGCTGGTCAGCGCCTGGGTCGACAGCTGGCCGCCGTTCTTCGCCGCGCGGGTGATCGCCGGCATGGGCACGGGCGCGGAAAGCGCCATCATCGCGCCCTATCTGGCGGAGTTCGTGGCGCGGCGCTTTCGCGGCAGCTTCACCGGCGCGCTGGCGGGTTTCTTCTCGTTCGGTTTCGTGGCCGCGGCGCTGCTGGGCTATTTCATCGTGCCGGCGCATGCCAGCGGCTGGCGCATCGTGCTGGTGATCACGGCGCTGCCGGTGGTGATGCTGCTGTGGTGGCGCCGCGCGCTGCCGGAATCGCCGCGCTGGCTGGAGAGCCGTGGCCGGACCGCCGAGGCCGAGGCCGTGCTGGACCGCATCGAGGCCGATTTCAGGCGGCGCGGCGCCACGCTGGCCGAGCCCCGGCCCGAGCCCGAGGCGCCGCCGCGCGGCGCGGTCAGCCCCTGGTCCAATTTCGCGCTGCTGCTGCAGGGCCGGCAGACGCGCATCACGCTGATGACCTGGATCATGTGGCTGTCGATCACCTTCAGCTACTACTCGTTCTTCGTGTGGATCCCGGGCCTGCTGGTCGAGAGCGGCATGAGCATGACCAAGAGCTTCGGCTATTCGCTGGCGATCTACTGCGCGCAGGTGCCGGGCTATTTCAGCGCGGCCTGGTTCAACGAGAAGATCGGCCGCCAGGCCACCATCGCCAGCTACATGCTGCTGGGCGGCGCGGGCGCGCTGGGGCTGGCGCTGGCCAAGACGGACGGCCAGATCATGCTGGCCGGCATCATCATGTCCTTCTTCATGAACGGCACCTACGCCGGCGTCTATGCCTACACCGCCGAGGTCTTTCCGACGGCGGTGCGCACCACCGGCGCGGGGCTGGCCTCGGCCATCGGCCGGCTGGGCGCCATCGCCTCGCCCGTGCTGGTGGGTTATCTGTATCCGAACTTCGGCTTCCTGGGCGTGTTCGGCACCACCACGGTGACGCTGGTGCTGGGCGCGCTGGTGGTGCTGGTGATGGGCGTGCCCACGCGCGGCCGCTCGCTGGAAGCCATCGCGGCGGGAGAGGCGAAATGAGCGGCGCGCGCCCCTTCCGTCCCGCCGTGGCGGTGCCGGCCTTGAACGCCGTGGCGCGCGCCCATGAGGCGCCATCCCAGCCGCAGGCCGTGTTCGCCGCTGTGGACCACGCGCTGGCCGGCGAGATCGGCCACCGGCTGTTCACCATCCTGTCCTACGACCCGGGCAGCGGCGTGGCCACGCGACTGTATTCGAACCTGCCCGACGCCTATCCCGCAGGCGGCAGCAAGACCGTGATGCAGGGGCCGTGGACCGACACGGTGCTGGCGCGCGGCGAGTGCTACATCGGCTACACGTCGGACGACCTGCGCAGCGTCTTCGCCGACCATGCGCTGATCGCCTCGCTGGACTGCCAGAGCGTGCTGAACGTGCCGATACGCTGGCGCGGACGCACCTGGGGATCGCTCAACCTGCTGCACGCCGAGCGCTGGTACGGTCCGGACGACGCCATCGCCTGCCGGCCCTATGCGCAGCTGGTGCTGCCGGCGCTGTGCTGCGCCTGAGCGCGGAGCCTTCGTACATCCATGGGCCGGGCTGATACGTCCGGTCCTTCACTTGCCAATATCGGGAGCATCATGGAAAGCACATTGTTCAAGAACGCCGCGCTGCTGGATCCCGCCCGGCCCGAGCTGCTGGAGGGCCACGACGTGCTGGTCGAGAACGGCCTGGTCAAGGAAGTCTCGGACCGGCCGCTGTCGGCCGCGTCGGCGCGCGTCATCGACCTGAAGGGCAAGACGCTGATGCCGGGCCTGATCGACCTGCACGTGCATGTGATCGCGGTGCAGCTGAACCTGCCGCAGCAGATGGCCATGCCCAACGTGTTGGTGACGTTCCGCTCGGCGCCGATCCTGCGTGACATGCTGCGCCGGGGCTACACCACCGTGCGCGACGCCGGTGGCGCCGGCCATGCCTTCAAGGTGGCGGTGGAGCAGGGCCTGGTGCAGGGGCCGCGCCTGTTCGTTTCGGGCCGGGCGCTGAGCCAGACCGGCGGCCACGGCGATGGCCGTCCGCGCAGCGACTTCATGCCCGGCGAGTCGCCTTGTCCCTGCTGCGTGCGGGTGGGCGCGCTGGCGCGCGTGGCCGACGGCGTGGACGAGGTGCGCCGCGCGGTTCGCCAGGAGCTGCAAATGGGCGCGGACCAGATCAAGATCATGGCGTCCGGCGGCGTGGCCTCGCCCACCGATCCCGTCGGCGCCTGGGGCTATTCCGAGGACGAGATCCGCGCCATCGTCGCCGAGGCGCACGCCCGCCAGACCTATGTGCTGGCCCACGCCTACACCGCAGAGGCGATCTCGCGCGCGGTGCGCTGCGGCGTGCGCACCATCGAGCACGGCAACCTGGTCGACGCCGAGGCGGCGCGGCTGATGGCCGAGCAGGGCGCCTATGTGGTGCCCACGCTGATCACCTACGAGGCCCTGGCCAACGAGGGCGCGGACCTGGGCCTGCCGGCCGACAGCGTGGCCAAGGTGGCGCAGGTGCGCAACGCCGGCCTGCACTCGCTGGAGATCTATCGCGACGCCGGCGTGCCGATGGGCTTTGGCACCGACCTGCTGGGCCCGTCGCACCGCCTGCAAAGCGAGGAATTCCGCCTGCGCGCCGAGGTGCTGGGCGCGCCGGCCGTGATCGCCAG
Organism: Achromobacter sp. 1011811831; assembly: GCF_059760905.1. NCBI lineage: Bacteria > Pseudomonadati > Pseudomonadota > Betaproteobacteria > Burkholderiales > Alcaligenaceae > Achromobacter > Achromobacter sp. 1011811831. The sequence continues at coordinate 19,338 of NZ_JCBANG010000090.1, read as the reverse complement.
CGCCACGCAGGTGGGCGCGCGGGTGCTGGGCATGGAGGGCAAGCTGGGCGTCATCGCGCCGGGCGCCTGCGCCGACATGCTGGTGGTGGACGGCAATCCGCTGCGCGACGTGTCCTGCCTGCTGGGGCAGGGCGAGCACATCCCGCTGGTGATGCAGAACGGCAAGGTGCAGTTCGACGAGCTGGCCGCCTGAGCGGACGGCGAGGGGCGGCGGCCTGGCGTGCTGTTTCCCGGGTGCGTGCGCATCCGCGGGACAGCACGCTAGGGCTTGGCGCCGTCGCTCGCGGGCCTGACCGCCGCCCGCCACAGGTCCAGGAAATGGCGCTTCTTGAGCGTGTCCTGGTACACCAGCAGGCCCACGCCCAGGCCCAGCGGCCGCACGCCGGCGGCCGGCACCACCGAATCGCCCACCGGCCGCATGCCGGAAGCCTGCGCGATCATGTGCTGGCCGCGCGGCGACAGCAGGTAGTCCAGGAACATCGCGCCCAGGTCCGGGCGCGGCGCCTGGCGCGGGATCAGCGCGGCGCGCGACAGCATCAGCGTGTAGTCGCGCGGGTAGATGACGGCCAGCGGCGCGCCGCGTTCGATGCGGTGGCGGGTATAGGACTCCAGCACGTTGTAGGCCAGCATGGCGTCGCCGCGCTCCAGCATGTCCAGCGCGTCGTCCGACGACGCATACAGCGCCGCGCCGTTCTGGCCCAGCGCCGCCAGCAGCGCCGGCGCCATGCTGTCCAGGCGCGTGTCCTGGGTGGCGGCCAGGTAGCCGATGGCGCTGGCGCCGACGTCATAGGTCGACACGGCGCCGGCCAGCGGCCGGTCGGGCGCCTGCAGCAGCGACAGCAGCGCGCGGCGGGTGCGCGGCGCGCGCGCCGCGTCCAGCCTGCGCGTGTCGTAGACCATGACGATGGGATCGGTGCCGGTGCTGAAAACCTCGTCGCGCCAGTTGGCCCAGGCGGGCAGGGCGCGGGTCTCGGGCGAGTCATGGGGCAGCGCGTAGCCGTCGTTGGCCAGCTTGGTCTGCAGATCCATGGCGCTGCTGATGACCAGGTCCGGGCCGGATTTTTCGCTTGCCGCGTCGCGACGCCGCGCGACGATGCCGTCGTACAGCGCTTGGGTGGGCAGTTCGGTGTATTCCAGGCGCAGGGCCGGATGGATGCGGTGGAAGTCCTCCAGCACGCCACGGAACACGGGCAGGCTGTTGGACGCATGCACCACCAGCACGTTGACGGATCCGTCCGGGCCCAGCGCGAGCGTATTGGAAGGGTCGGCCTGGGCCTGGGCCCGCGCCGGCGGGGCCAGGGGCAGCGCCAAAGTCTGGGCCAGCGGCAGCAGCAGCGGCAGAAACAGCGCGCGCGCCAGCCGGCGCAGGAAGGGGTCAGCTTTCATGGGGCAGCGCCGGCAGCAGGATGACGGCGTCCAGCCCGCCGCCCACGCGGTTGCTCAGTCGCAGCTCGCCGTGGTGGCTGTCGACCGCGCGGCGCACGATGGACAGGCCCAGGCCGGCGCCGGCCGAGCGCGGATTGGGGCCGCGCACGAAGCGCTCGAAGGCGGCATGGGCCAGGGCCGGCGGGATACCCGGTCCCTGGTCGGACACGGTGACGCGCCAGCGCGCGCCGTCGCGTTCCAGCCGCACATCGATATGGCCGTCGGGCGCGGCGCCGTGGCGCAGCGCGTTGTCGATCAGGTTTTTGAAGGCCTCGCGCAGCATCAGGCTGTCGCCCAGGGCCGGCGCGGGCGCGCCGTCGGCCGGCAGGGCCAGGCGCACGTCGGGCGCGGGCTCGGCCTGCGGCACCGAGTCGTACACGGCCTGGTCCAGCAGCTCGGCCAGGTCCAGCGGCTGGAACTGCCGCACATTGCTGCGGTGGATCACGCTGGCGTCGCTGAGCAGCTGGTTGACCAGCCGCGACAGTTTCTCGGCGTTGCGCAGCACGGCCAGCAGGCTGCGGCGCTGTTCGGCCGGATCTTCCTCGTCCAGCGCCACTTCCATCTGCGCGTGCAGCGCGGCCAGCGGCGTGCGCAGCTGGTGCGCGGCCTCGGCGATGAACAGGCGCAGCGTGTCCAGGTTTTCCGCCAGCCGCGCCATGAAGCCGTCCAGCGTATGCACCAGGGTGTCCAGCTCTTCGGGCACCGGCGCCTTGATGGGCTGCAGGTCGGACGCCCCGCGCGCGGCCAGCTCGCGCTCGATGCGGCGGATCGGCGCCAGCGAACGGCGCAGGCCCCACCAGGCCAGCGCCAGCGCGGCGGCGGTGAAGCCCAGCAGCGCCAGCGTGCCGCGCCACAGCACTCGCGCGGCCAGGGCATCGCGCGCCTCGCTCGTCTGGCCGACCAGGACGCGCGCGCTGCGCGTGCCGGCGGGTCCGGCGATCTTGCGTTCCATCCAGGCGAAGCGCACCGGCTGGTCCTGGTAACGGGCCTCGAACAGCTGAGAGGAGGCCGCGTCGTCGGACGCGTTATCCGAAGGGGGGGCGGGCAGGTCGGGATAGCCGGACACCAGCGCGCCGTCGCCGGCCCGCACCTGGTAGAACACGCGGTCGCGCGGCGCCTGCTCCAGCAGGGCCAGCGCGGCATAGGGCATGTCCATGCGCCATTCGTCGTCGACCAGTCGCAGGCTGTCGGCGATGGACAGCGCCGAGGCGCGCAGCAGCTGGTCGTAGGCGGTGTCGGCGGTCTGCTGCGCATAGCCGCGCACCATCAGGTAGAGCCCGCCCACGCCGGCGATGAACAGCGCCAGCAGCATGGCCAGCAGCCGGCGGCGGATCGAGATGCGGCCGGCGCCGGCATCGGGCCGCGGCGCGCCGGCCGCCTTAGCCGCCGGCTGGCGCGTCGTGCTTGCCGTCATCGCTGCACGTCAGGATGTAGCCGGTGCCGCGCCGCGTCTCGATGCGCAGCGGCGAGCCTTCGAGCTTGCGCCGCAGCCGGGCGATGTAGACCTCGATGGCGTTGGGCGCCGCGTCGTCGTCGAAAGCGAACAGCTTGTTGGCGATCTCGTCCTTGCTGACGGCGCGGTTCATGCCGGCCAGCAGGATCTCCAGCAGGCTGTATTCGCGCTTGGGCAGCTCGATGCGCTGGCCGGCCAGCGTGAGCAGGCGCGCGGCGCTGTCGATGACCAGATCGCCGAAACGCTGCACGCCGGCGGCCTGCGCGCTGGGCCGGCGCAACAGGGCGCGGCAGCGCGCCTCCAGTTCGCGGAAGTCGAAGGGCTTGGCCAGGTAGTCGTCGGCGCCGGTGTCGAGCGCGTGGACGCGGTCCTCGATGTCGATGCGGGCGGTCAGCGCCAGCACCGGGATCTTGCTGCCCCGGTTGCGCAGGCGATGCAGGATGTCGAAGCCCGACATGCGCGGCAGGCCGATATCCAGGATCACCAGGTCGAAGCTTTCGTATTGCAGCACGCCGTCGGCGCTCAGGCCGTCGTTCTGCCAGTCGACCGCATGGCCGAGCCGGCGCAGCCGGCGCACGATGGCGTCGGCCAAGTCTTCGTCGTCTTCGATCACCAGGATGCGCATGCGGCCAATTTTCGCATAGTGGATGGTCTGCCCACGCTGCGCGCTTCAAGGGCGCTTGCTGCCCCCCGAGGGGGCTGCCCCTCCTTGGGGCGGCCCGGCGCAGGGGCGTGCCGCTTCCTCCACCGCGCCTGCTTCGCAAGAAACGACAGGTTCCAGACAGCTTTAATTCCTAGCCTTGCGGTCCTGTCCGTATCCCCTTGCCGGGGCGGCTACGAATAACAACGATCCGTGGAGATACCCCCATGCTTCTGACCCTGCTTGGCTTCGGCATGGTGATCACGTTCATGACGCTGATCATGACCAAGCGACTGTCGCCCCTGGTGGCGCTGATCCTGGTGCCCATCCTGTTCGCGCTGATGGGCGGCTTCGGCGCCGGCATCGACAAGATGATGCTGGACGGCATCCGCAAGATCGCGCCCACGGGCGTGATGCTGATGTTCGCCATCCTGTACTTCGGCGTGATGATCGACGCCGGCCTGTTCGATCCCATCGTCGGCCGCATCCTGCGCGCGGTGAAGGGTGATCCGCTGAAGATCGTGGTGGGCACCACCGTGCTGGCGCTGGTGATCTCGCTGGACGGCGACGGCTCGACCACCTACATGATCGTGGTGGCGTCGATGCTGCCGCTGTACCGCCGCCTTAAGATGAATCCGCTGTCCATGACCTGTCTGACCATGCTGGCCAGCGGCATCATGAACCTGACGCCCTGGGGCGGCCCGACCGCGCGCGCCGCCAGCGCGCTGCATGTGGACGCCGGCGACATCTTCGTGCCGCTGGTGCCGGTGATGGGCGTGGCCATCGTGGCGCTGCTGGCGCTGGCCTTCGCGCTGGGCCTGAAGGAGCGCCGCCGCCTGGGCGTGCTGTCGCTGCCGGACGGCGCCACGCTGCACGCGGGCTACGACGAGGACGGCCCCAAGAACCTGCCCGAGATCGAGGTCGACCAGGACCTGCGCCGCCCGCGCCTGCTGTGGGTCAATGCCGGCCTGACGCTGGCGCTGATGGTCAGCCTGGTCATGGGCGTGCTGCCGCTGCCGGTGCTGTTCATGATCGCCTTCGCCATCGCGCTGATCATCAACTACCCGGACCTGGCCGAGCAGCGCCGCCGCGTGGCGCAGCACGCGGGCAACGTGCTGTCGGTGGTGTCGCTGATCTTCGCGGCCGGCATCTTCACCGGCATCCTGTCGGGCACCGGCATGGTCGAGGCCATGTCGCGCAGCCTGCTGGCCGTGATCCCGGACGCCATGGGCCCGTACCTGGCCGGCATCACCGCGCTGGTCAGCCTGCCCTTCACCTTCTTCATGTCCAACGACGCGTTCTATTTCGGCGTGCTGCCGATCCTGAGCGAGGCGGCGCAGGGCTACGGCATCAGCGCCGTGGAAATGGCGCGCGCCTCGCTGATCGGCCAGCCGGTGCACCTGCTGAGCCCGCTGGTGCCGTCCACCTATCTGCTGGTCGGCCTGGCCGGCGTGGAGTTCGGCGACCATCAGCGCTACGCGCTCAAGTGGGCCACGATGATCTGCCTGGTGATGCTGGCGGCGGCGCTGGCGTTCGGCTTGTTTCCCCTGGTCGGCAGCGTCGGCTGAGCCGGCGCGCCCTTGAAATAGGAGTTTCCATGGCTTTGCGCATTGCTTACGTCACCAGCGGCATGGGCCATACCGGCACCGCCATCTGCCAGGCGCTGCATCGCGCCGGCCACCGCGTGGTGGCCGGCTGCGGGCCGAAATCGTCCCGCAAGGATCATTGGCTGAAGGCGCAGAAGGCGCTGGGCTATGACTTCACCGCGTCCGAGGGCGACGCCACCGACTGGGAATCGACCCGCGCGGCCTTCGCGCGCGTGCGCGGCGAGGTCGGCGAGATCGACGTGCTGGTCAATAACGCCGGCGCCATGCTGGACATGCGGTTGCGGCAGATGGGCTATGCCGAGTGGTCGGCGGTGCTGCGCAGCAACCTGGACACGCTGTTCAATACCACCAAGCAGGTGGTCGACGGCATGGCCGACCGGGGCTGGGGCCGCATCATCAACATCGGTTCGGTGGCGGCCGAGAAAGGCCAGATCGGGCAGGTCAACTACGCCACGGCCAAGGGCGCGGCCATCGGCTTCACGCGTTCGCTGGCGCAGGAAGTCGCGGCGCGCGGCGTGACCGTCAACCTGGTGTCGCCCGGCTTCATCGCCGACGACACGGTCAAGGCCTTTCCGCCGGCGCTGCTGGACCGCATCGTGGAAAGCGTGCCGGTCGGCCGCCTGGGCACGCCGCAGGACCTGGCGGGGCTGTGCGCCTGGCTGGCCTCGGACGAGGCGGCCTTCGTGACGGGCGCGAACTATGCCATCAACGGCGGCGTGTACATGAGCTGAGGCGAGGGCGCTTGCCGCGCCCGCCGGCCCTAGCTGTTCAGGGCCGGGCTGCCGTGGCGCTGCAGGAAGTCCGGGATGGACGAGGGCGTGCGCTTGCTGCCCTCCAGCCATTCCACGCGCCACTCGGTCAGGCGTTCGCCGGTGTGGTGCTCGTAGCGGCCGGGCTCCGGCTCGTTGATGCATTCGTCCTGGCGCACCAGCACCAGCGGTTGCTCGGCTCCGGCCGTCTCGCGCGAGTAGGCGCTGGCTTCCTCGAAGGTGGCGAAGGCGCAGTAGTAGTCGTCGCCGTCGTAGAGATCCTCGCCGCCGTCGTGCGGGTGCACCCAGACGCGGTATTCCAGCACGGCGTCGTAGAAATAGCCGCCGCCGGACTTGGTCTGGGCGGGATATTCGCCGATCAGGTCGGCATCGACGGCGATGGGGAAGGCGGAGCGGAGAGAGGCGGGCATGGCAGAGGATTCCGGGCGCTGCTGGCGCTATGGGGGGATTGTAGGAAGCCTGACGGCCCGGGGCGCCCGCCGCGCCCCAGGTTTCCATTTCAGACGGTCACAAAGCCAAGCGGATCAAGGGTAAACCCTTAATAACCAAAAACCGCTTCAGCCCCGGTGCACCGAGACCCCGCCATCGACCAGCAGCGCCGTGCCGGTGGTGAAGCTGGACGCGTCCGACGCCAGGTACAGCGCCGAACGCGCGATCTCGGCGGGCGTGGCCAGGCGTTTGAGCGCGTGCAGGTTCTCGACGTAGGCGCGGGCCTCGGGCGAGGCCATGGCATCGCGCCCCATCGGCGTGTCGGTGCCGCCGGGCAGCAGCGCGTTCGCGCGGATGCCGCGCGCGCCGTATTCCGAGGCGATGACCTGGGTCAGGCCGATCAGGCCGGCCTTGCTGGCCGCATAGGCGCCCATGCCGGGAAACCCCGCCGTGTAGCCGACGAAGGTGGACGTGAAGATCAGCGAGCCGCCGCCGCGCGCCAGCATGGCGGGAATCTGGTGGCGCGCGCCGAGGTAGGCGCTGGTCAGGTTGGCCTGCAGCACGTCCTGCCATTCCTGCGGTTCGATCTCGTGCAGCGGCCGCGACGGGCCCATGGCGCCGGCGTTGTTGAAGGCGATGTCCAGTCCGCCGAAGCGCTCCACGGCCGCGGCGACGGCATCGCGCGCCAGCGCCTCGTCGCGCACGTCGCCGGCCAGGGCCAGCGCCCGGCCGCCTGCGGCCTCGATGGCGGCGGCCAGCCTGTCCAGCTCGGCCGCGCGGCGCGCCACCAGCACCACGCTGGCGCCTTCGCGCGCATAGAGCTTCGCCGTTTCCAGCCCGATGCCGGAACTGGCGCCGGTGACGATGGCGACCTTGCCGGCCAGTTGTCCTGTTGCTTGCATGCCCGATCTCCTGTGGTTGCGGGGTCAGGCCGCCAAGGTAGGCGAGGCGTCGGGGCGCGGCTATCCGTTTATTGCCGCGCCCCGGCTGCTTGCTACAGGCCGAAGGCCTTGCGCTCCTCGGCGCTCAGCCGGGCCAGCTGCGTGGCGTCCAGCGGACCGTCGCCCACCACCTGCACGGCGCCGTCGCGCCGATACGCCGCCTGGCGCTCGGGCGAGGGGGCCGCCGCGCCCGGGCTGGATGCCACGCCCGCCGTGGGCTCGTCGCCAAAGCCCAGGATCTGCACGCTGATGATCGAGGGCTGGTTCTGGCGCGCCTGGTTCTGCGCGCGCTGCGCCGAGTCCTGGGCGGCGCCGACGGCCGAGCTGGCGGCGGCGCTGGCGGACGACAGCGCGCCGGTGTTGACCGAGGCGGCCACCGGCACGCCGACGCTTTCGCCCTGCGTCTTGATGTTGGCGGCGTTGAGCACCTGCTGGGCATGGATGTTGATGTTGCCCGACACGCGGATGCCGGCCTCGCCCGCGTCGATGGTGCCCAGCGGCGCGTACAGGTCCACGTCGCCGGCCGGCACTTCCGCGATCGGCGCCAGCGTGGCGATGCCGGCGCCGGTGGCGGGCGCCGCCGGCGACAGCGCCACGTTGCCGATGCTGTCGTAGCGGCGGGTCGGCGGGGTGTAGACCACGGTCGTCTTGGAGCCGCGACCGGCGTTGATGTCGCCCTGCGCCGACCAGGCCAGGATGCCGCCGCCAAAGGTCGTCATGACGCGGCTCTGGCCCAGCAGGATGCTGTCGCGCGCATAGAACTGGATGTCGCCGCTGCCCTGGGTCAGCACGCCCGCCGTGGCCGGCGGGACCGCGCCTTCCACGCCGTAGACCTGCGCGCCGCCGGGCGTCAGCACCTGGATGTCGCCGCCGGCGCGCGTCTGCACGCCCGCGCCGCCATACATGGTGATGCCGCCGGCATAGTCGGCGCCGGCCTCGCGCGCCGGGAAGAGCGCGGCGATGGCCTGGCGGCCGCGCAGGAAGCTGCCCAGGCGCGGGCTGGACTTGGCGTTGTACTCGCGGCCGCCGGCGCGCAGCTCGGCGAAGTAGACCTGGCGCGCGAACACGCGCTGCTGTTCGGGCGGCAGCGCGTCGAAGTAGGCGCGCGCGTCGCCGGTATTGCCGGCGAAGCCGTAGACCTGCGTCAGCCACAGCAGCAGTTCGTGTTCGTAGGTCTTGAACGGCAGGCCCTGGTCGGTCAGCGGCCGCGACGGATCGGCGACGCGGGACGGGTCCAGGTAGCGGCGCAGGAAGCCGGCGTAGTCGGCGCCCTGCGCGCCCAGGCCAGCCTGCATGGCGATGCCGGCGCCCGGGCGGGTGTCGCCCGGCACCACCGGCCCCACGCTCAGCACGGCGGCCTGGTCCAGCATCTGGATGTTGCGGCCGGCGCTGATTTCCAGCGTGCCGGGCCCGGCCACGGTGAAGCTGCCGGCGATGATGTCGCGGCCGGCGCGCACCAGCGAGACGTCGCTCGCCTGGTCGTGGATGAACAGGTTGTTGGTGTAGCTGTAGCTGAACGGGAAGGGGCTCGACTCCAACGGTCCCAAGGGGCTGCCGCTGCCGACGATGTCGCGTCCGGCCAGCATGCGCACGGGGCCCGCGCCCAGGTGCCACTGCCTGCCGCTCAGGTTTTCCGGCGGGCCGAAGCGCAGCAGGCGGCCGCTGCTGACGCCGACCAGGTCGCCGTCCATCGCGTAGAAGCGCGACGCCGCCCAGGGGCCGGCGGCGGCGGCTGCCGGCGAACCGAAGGCGAACAGCACGCGCTCGCCGTAGGAGCCATCCCGCGACAGCGTATTGGGACCCCAGATGGCGGAGTTGAAAATGCCGTTCTTCACCATGCCGACGAAGGCGGGGCGGTAGGGCGAGGCCAGCGTGTCCAGCGATGCGCCGCTGCGCATGAGCGGCGCGTTGCCGCCGTAGATCGAATCGCCCGCCAGCAGGTCCAGGCGGCCGGCGGGGCCGGGCGCCAGCAGCACGGGGGTCTTGTAGTAGATGCTGCCGTTGGCGGCCACGGCCGACAACTGCGACGGGTAGGTCACGACGCTGTCGTTCAGCGTCGTCACCGGCATGATGGGCGTCAGGTTGCCGCCGGCCGAGAACAGGTCGATGGCGGTGTTCGCGGTCCACAGCGAGAACCAGGTATTGGCGCCGTACGCGCCCGGCGTGCCATTGGCCTGGACATAAGGCATGGACAGCGGCATGGGGGCGCGGCCCGGATCGTCGGCCTTCTCGATGGCCAGGTCGCCCAGGCTGCGCAGCCGGAAGGCGCTGTCGCCGGCGTACAGGGCGATGCCGCCGCTGGTGACGACGTCGGCCGCGCGGAACAGGTCCAGGGCGCGGGTGTCGCGCGCCGCCTTCACGCCGTACAGCGGATCGAGCCTGCCGAAGGACGCGGCCTGCAACGAGGTCTGGCCGCGCAGGTTGGTGACCGAGCCGCTGGACTCGTAGGGCGTGGGCAGGGCCGGGTTCAGGGCGCCGCTCACGCGCAGCTCGATGTCGCCGCCGCCGGTCAGCGCCAGGCGGCCGTCGGCCTGCATGCGGCCGGTGCTGCCCACCGCCAGCACCAGGGCCTGGCTGCGCGGATTGATCTGGCGCAGGCCGTCGCTGACCAGGCGGGGTTGCTGCCGGCCGGCATCGCCGCCCACGTCCATGCTCAGGTTACCGCCGCCCAGCGTGCCGAAGCCGGTGAAGCCGCGCAATTCGTCGGTGGGCTGGTTGATGTCGCCGGCCACGTAAGTGCCGAAGTTGATCCACCAGGCGGTGGGCTGCGCCTGGCCTATGGCCGCCGAGCCGGATCCCTGGCGCCAGAGCCAGTTGCCCGGCGTGTCGCTGTTGTAGCCGATGGTGGATGTCACCGGCCGGCCATAGGACGCCGGGGAGGCGAGCATCACGTCGCCGATCAGGTTGGCGCCGGCGCGCACGGTCAGGTTGCCGCCGCCGTCCGGATACCAGGCGCGGTAGACGCTTTGCGCGCCGCCGTTGACGTAGGGCTCGAAGCCCTGGCTGGGATCGTTCGTCACTGTGCCGGCCAGGCCCCTCAGGCGCGGCTGGTTGTACGGGTCGCCGGCCTGGGTGGCGGCCGACGAGGCGCCGGCGGTGTAGACGCCGTACAGCGAATGCATGCGCAGGTCGCCGCCGGCCAGCAGGTCCAGGTCGCCGGTGCCGGTGCGCAGCACGCTGAAGCGCGCGGTCGCGGGAGCCGCCAGATAATCCTTGGGCTCCTTGGCGCTGCAGTAGGCGGGCACGTCCTGGCACAGCGACCCGGCTGATGGATAGCCGAAGTTGTCCTTGATGAACTGCTCGTCGATCACCGTGCCGGCCAGCCAGGGCATGCCGATGTCGTCGGCGCCCTGCTGGGTCCACAGGAAATTGCCGGGCGCGTCGAAGCCGTACATGCCGTAGTGGTTGTCGGCCAGCACCAGGTTGCCGCGCTTGACGCCATATTGCGTGGCGCGCGTGTCGGCGCCGTCCAGGTCGGCGCCGCCGACCAGGCGCATCGACCAGGACTGCGAGCCTTCCGGCAGCATGGGCGCCACGGCCCAGACCTTGCCCTGCGCGTCGTTGACGACCGGACGCAGGTCCACGTATTGCACGCCGGGATTGAGCTTGACGTTGGCGCCGGACGGAATCAGCGCGCCGCGCGGCAGGATGACGTTGCGCGCCAGCGTCAGCAGGTTGGAGCCATAGGGGACGTTCGGCAGGTTGGGCAGCGCGATGCCGGCGGGCCATTCGGTCGTGGTCAGGAAGGTCATGGCCGTGATGCGCCAGCCGGCGGCCAGTTTCGTGCCCGCCGCCAGCGTGCGAGGCTGCGTCAGCACGGTGCCGGCGGCCAGCGCCACGCTGCCGTCCGCGTTGAACACGGCGGCCGACAGGATGGCGCCGGCCGGCAGCGTCAGCGGCTGGGCCAGGGCCGCCGTCACGGGCAGCACGGCGCCGGGTTCCAGCGTGAAGCTCGACAGCGTCACGCCGTAGTTCAGCACCACGCCGCCGGGGATCTGCGTGCCGGCGGCCAGCTCCACGCCGGCGTGCGGCGTGACCATGTCGCCGCCGGTGTAGTCCACGCCCGGCAGCAGGCGCCAGCCCTTGGCGTCCTGCTTCACGTCGGGGGGCGGCGCGAAGCCGTCGTTGATGCTGCCGTGGATCTGCAGGTCGCCGCCGGCGCGGATCACCAGGTTGCCGACTTCGCCCGAGCCGTAGACGCCGGTCAGCGGGGTGTGCGGGTTGAGGCTGGCGTAGCGGTAGCGGGACAGGTCCAGGTCGCCCTGCACCACCAGGTCGCCGTCGGGCGTGGCGCTGCGGATCTCGATGCCGGGGCGCAGGTGCAACGCGTCGGCATAGGGGCGCAGGCCGGCCAGCTTGCCGTTGATCAGGTTGGCGTTGGCCAGCGCCTGGGTGATGAAGGCGCGGCTGTCGTCGTGCAGGCGGTCCAGGTAGTCCTGGTCGATGATCTGATAGGGCTTGCCGCCGGCAGTGGTTTCGGTGCCGGGGGTGGCGCTGCGGTCCACCCACACGCCGTTGACGGCGATGCTGCGCGCGCCTCGGATGTCCAGCGGGCCGCGCGCCTCGATGTCGATGTCGCCGCCGCGCGCGCCGTTCAGGCGCGGCGCGTTCAGTTCCAGCGTGCCGCGCGGCTTGCCGTCCTGGCGCGGGTCGTCGCTGCCGGCGCGCAGGTCGATGCGCGCGCCGCCGTCCAGGCGCAGCGTGCCCTGGCCGGCATTGAGTTCGACGATGGCGCGATTGGGCGCGTCGATGATCTGGCCGTAGCTGTCGACGCGCAGCGTGGCGCCGTGCGCGTCCAGCACGGCGTTGGACGCCAGGCGCAGGCCGTCGCGCGCCGACAGGCGGATGCTGCCCACGCTGACGCCGCTGGCGTCGATGCGGCCGGCCACCGTGAGGCTGCCGCCGTCGACCGAGATATTGACTTCGCGGGCGCGGACTTCGTCGCCGATGGTCAGGTCGCCGCGCTTGATCTGGAAGCTGCGCGCGCCGTAGACCGAGCCCGCGTTCAGGCGCTGGTTCAGCGCGGTGAAATCCAGCTGCTGGGCGCGGATGTCGACGGCGCCCTGGGCATACGGCACGCGCGAGCCGCCGGTCTCGTAGTCGCCCGAGGCGCTGCCCAGGATGCGGCCTTGCAGGTCGACGCGGCCCGCGCCGGGATCCAGCGCGATGGCCGTCAGGCGGCCGGCGCGGTTGTAGCTGGCAGAAAGGTCGATGACGCTGCCGGCGGCCTGGGTGATGTCGCCGTGGCGGCTTTCCAGGATGGCTTCGCCGCCCCAGCTGTACTTGGTCAGTTCCTCGAACGGCACGGGCCGGCCCGCCAGGTCCAGCTGCGCCTGGCCGGTCAGGACCAGCGCGCCGTCGGCGCGCAGCGCCGCCTTGCCCGAAGGCAGGGCGATGCGGCCGTCGATGTTGAGCCGGCCCGCGTCCAGTCCAAGCTCCGCGCCCAGGCCGCGTATGGCGCCGGCCTGCGCGCCGGCGGGCATGGCCAGGTTGATCGCGTCGCCGGCCTTGATCCGGTTGACCGAGCCGGCCTCGCCCGTGAGCAGCGGCGTGAACAGGTTCAGCGTGCCGCCGCTGTATTGCCAGCCGCCGATGCTGTCGTAGGCGCCGCGCGCCTGGTACACGTTCAGGCTGCCGCGATGGTTGGCGGTGATGCGGTCGCTGGCGCGCAGGTTGACCTTGGCGAAACCCAGCGTCAGGCGCGCCTGGTCCAGGCCGCCGACGGGCTGGGTGTACGGGCCGTAACCGAACTCGATGCGTTCGGCCTCGATGTTCAGCGACCCCTGGCCGGTGCCGGCGCCGTTATTGACCACGCCGGCCGGCGTGCCGACCGCGCCGTTCCAGATCAGGTTGCCGGCGCGGATGGTGGCCGTATCGCCGGCCTGGCCGTAGCCGTAGATGGCCGGCGCGGTCAGCGCCAGCGTCTGCAGGCGCGACTTGCCGGTGGCCGGATCCAGCGTGTCCAGCATGACATTGTTGAAGAAGTTGAAGGAATCGCTGACGGCCAGCGTCAGCATTTCCAGCGCCGGCGCGCCGTGCTGCCGGTCGCCCGCCATCAGGCGGTCGAGCAGCGTCTGGTTCAGCATCAGCCCGCTGGACAGGCCGCCGCGCGCGGCCGCGTCGGCCAGCGCCTGCTCGCTGCCGGCATTGACGCTGCCGACCGCCAGCGTCAGGTAGCGCGCGCCGTAGCGGGCGGCGTTGTCCAGTTCGAAGGCCTTGTTGGTGGCGAAGGCGATCGTGCCTTCCGAATAGAGCTGCGCCTCGCCCGCGCAGGCGGCGGGACCGCAGGCGCCGATGCGGATGGCGCCCGCGCCGACGGGCGGTTGGTCGGCATCGGGCGGCAGCAGGTTGATCCAGCCGTTGGACACCGCCACCACGCTGGCGGGGCCGGGCCTGTAGGTGAAGCCGGTCGACGAGTCGAAGCCCGGCGCGCCGCGTCCCACGGTGTTGATGGACGCGCCGCGTTCGATGACGATGCTGCCCGAGGGCACGCCGGCGACCAGGAAGACCTCGGCGCCCGTCAGCTGGGCGCCCGCGCGCAGCGCGATGCTCTGGAAGTGGGTGGTGCCGTAGCCGAAGTAGACAATGTTGCCGATGTTCCGGTAGTCCACGGCCGGCGTGGCGCCCACCATCAGGCGCGGCGCGCCCAGGCGGTTGAGCTGGGCCGAGTCCAGCGAGAGGCCGTTGAATCCGGCGCTGCGGCCGGCGCCGGGCGCGGTGATTTCCAACGCGTCCTGCCAGCTGTTCATGGAAGCGACCGCGAGCGTGCCGCTGTAGCCGCCTTGGGCGGCCGAGAAATCGGCCCGGCCGGCGAAGCTGAAGGACTCGCCCGGCGCGTCCTTGGCCAGCAGCAGGCGCAGCGTGCGGGCATCGGCCGGCGCCAGCGCGCGCGGCTGTCCACGGCGCGCCGCGTCGGCCGCCACGAAGGCGGCGTAGTTCATTTCGTTGTACTGCGAGTACTGGCGCAGCACCTGGCCCGAGGTGATCAGCAACTGGCGCGGCACGGCGTCGGCGATGCCGGCCGAGGCATTGCCCAGGCGGCCGGCGATGGCCCAGGAACCGTTGCGCAGCCGCAGCGCGCCGGCGGCGTCCAGGCCGGGCGTCGCGCCGTTGATCTCGACGCGGAAGGCGCCGGGCATCAGGGCGTAGGTGGACGGCATCAGCGTGTAGGTGCCGGCCGGCAAGCCCGGCACGCCGGCGCCGATGGTGACCTGCTGGCCGATCTGCGGCTGGCTCTGGCCCGCGTCCGGCGCGGTCGGCGCGGCCATGGGCTGCGCGCCCGGCACCAGCGCGTAGACGGGATTGGTGGACAGGCCGGGCAGGGTGAAGCCGCCTTGCGGATGGGTCTGCACCAGCGGATTGAAGCGCGCGTCGGTGGAGCCGCCGCGGCCCGAGATGAAACCCGCGCCCAGCAGCTGTCCGCCGCCGGACAGGTCCACCAGCGCGTTGTCGCCGACCTGCACGGCCTGGCCGGCGAGCTGCAGGCCCACGGACAGGCTGCCATGGTATTCCCCGCCGCCCTGGCCGGTCAGGCGCACGTCCTGCCCCAGCCATTGATAGCCGACGCCGTCCACGGTGCCGCCATAGGGCATCGTCAGGCCGCGTCCGCTGACGGAGGTGACGCTGCCGGGCAGCAGCGTCACGCGCGAGGTGAGGCCGTTGGTGGTCGCCTCGCCGATCTCCAGCAGGCCGAGCGGCGCGCGCAGCACGCCGCCCTGTTCGATGATGTCGGCCGAGAGCCGCAACGTGCCGAAGGCGCTGTAGGGCGTGTCCGGCACCTGCTCGGTGGCGCGCCGGATCACGAGGCGGCTGCCGGCCTCGAAACCCGGTTGGCCGTCGCGCTTGCCGCCCACGCCCGCCACCACGCGCACGATGGCGCCGGTCTCGGGGTAGATCTGGGCGGCGGTCAGCGTCAGGTCGCCGGGCGTGGCGAACTGCGTGGTGAGGACGGCGTTCGAGTCCCGGTTCAGCGCGCCCAGGCCGCCCAGGATGCGGATGTCGCCGCGGCTGACCAGTTCGGCCATGGGGAAGCCCAGGCCGGTGTAGCGCGTCGGTCCCGAGGCCGGATGCGTGATGGTCAGGGGGCCGAGCATGACGTTGTCGCGCAGGTCGATCAGGCCGGCTTCGGCGCGCAGCACGGATTCACTGACGCGATTGCTGGTGGTTGGCGCGGGCAGCGGCCGCTGGTAGCCTTCGCGGCTGGTGCCGTCGGTGGCGCCGGCCAGCATGATGTAGGGCGCGGCCAGCCGAACGCGCGCCGTCGGCGCGGCATCGGGCGTCATGGCGAGGGTCCGGCTGAACAGGCGCAGGCTCTGGCCCAGGTTCAGCGTGACGTCGCCGGCGAAGCTGAGCAGGCCGTTGGACAGCAGGTCCAGCGCGCCGAAGCCGCCTTGCTCCAGCTGGTCGGCGCCCAGCGTGGCGTGGCCGTAGGCCAGCTTGTCGGCGGCCGTGGCGGGATTGTCCAGCGCGGCAGGCAAGCTCGCCGTCGCCTTGTCCGACAGCACGAAGTCGCGCGGCGCCTTGACCCGGTCCTGGATCGCACTGCTCTTGTATTCCGGCGTGTCCAGCCCCAGCGCCAGGCGGCCGCCGGCCGCGCCGGCGCCGCCCGAACGCGCGATCATCTGTCCGTCCAGGTACAGGCCGTTGGCCGAGCTGATGGCGATCAGGCCGCCGGCGCTGGCGGCGGCCACCGGCGCGCCGTTGGCCAGCAGACTGGCGGAGGCGCCGGACGCGTCCAGCCGGCTGCCCGGCCGCAGCACGATGAACAGGTCCGGCGCGGCCACGTTGCCCTTGGCGACGTTGACGACGCCGCCCAGCGTGATGCTGCCGCCGTCCTGCAGCAGGCCGTAGGACTGGCCCTTGAGGTTGACCGCCGTGGCCGCGCGCGCGGCCACATCCAGCACGGCGTGGTCGCCGACCCAGAGCGAGCGGCCGGAGCCGGTCGCCATCGTCTCGTCCATGGTCGTGTCGCGCAGCGCGGTCACCGCGATGCGGCCCGACCAGGCCTGCAGCGTGCCGTTCAGCGTGACCTGGCCGACGCCGGCCACGTTGATGCGCTGGCCCGGGTCGACGGCCACCAGCGAACCTTCCGCCAGCGTCAGGCCGACGCGGGACAGCTCGTTCTGCGCGGTCTGCAGCGTGCCGCTCTGCAGGGTCAGGCTGGCGCCCTTGCGCTGCGTCAGCACGCTCTTGACCGCGTCTTCCTGGTAGAGCGGCGGCGTCCAGGCCTGCAGGGCCCGCGTCTTGTCCGTCGCGGCGGCGGCGTCCGGCGCCAGGCGCAGCAGCGGCATCGAGACGCGCAGCTGCGCGCCTTCGACGACTTCCAGGCCACGCGTGCCGATCAGTTCGTATTGCGAGAAGCCCTGCGCGAAGTCGCTGTCCGCCAGCACCGACACGCCGGCGGGCACGGCCTGGCCGCGCTGCTCGGCGCGCACCACACGGATCTGGTTGGCCTGCAGGGTCAGCTTGCCGCCGCCGTCCACGCCGCGCGCGGCCAGCGCGCCGTCCAGCGCCAGCACGCCGGGCGACCCGGCCGAGCCGGCCTCCAGCAGCAGATCGCCGCCCCGGCCGGCCAGGGCCTTGCCGCCGCTCTGGATGGCGGCCCCGCCGCTCACGTCCACCAGGCTGCCCTGGCCGAGCGCGATGCTGCCGCTGCTGCGCAGCGCCACCTGTCCGCCGTTGCGGCGCGCCAGGCCGGGCGAGGCGGCGGGATCGAGCGCGGCATTGGTCCACAGGCCGCTGACATCGAGCGTGGCGCCCGCCGCCAGCGTGACGCCGGCGGGCTTGCCGGTCGCGGGCCGGACGAGGACGTCCTCGATCGCGCCTCGGTCATTGACCTGCTTGAGCACGTTGCCGGCCTGGATGCGGCCGCCCTGCGCGGCGATGCCGGCCTGGATGTCGACCTGCGGCGCGTACAGCAGCACGCCGGCGCCGGGGGCGAACCCCAGCGCCTGTTCGACGGCGATCCTTTCCTTGGCGGCCACGGTCAGCTGACCCGGATTGACCGCGTTCAGCCAGGCGGCGTCCAGGCGTATCTCGCCGTCGGCGGCCGGACCGCCGCCGATGGATACCTTGCCGGCCAGCGCGGCCAGGGCCCAGTTCACCTGGCCGCTGTCGGCGTCATAGCGCGGCAGATAGCTGCCGACGATCAGGCGGCCGCGGCGCGCCACGGTCGTCTGCGACTGCAGATAGCCGTCCATGTCCCATTGCGGCGCGTCGGTCTGGCGCGGGCCCTGGTAGACCTCGCCGGTGACGCCGCCGTCCAGCCGGGCCTGCCCGGTCGAGACGATCAGGGCGCCGGCGTCGCGGCCGACGGTGTAGCCGTTCTCGAACCGCGTCCGGGGGCCGATCAAGGGGTTGTAGAAGACCCGCGTGGCCTTGTCGCCCCAGCGCTGGTGCACCTGCTCGAAGCCCTTGTACAGGCCGGTGTAGAGCAGGTCGCCGGGCGCGCGCGACACGTCGTAGAGGCGGCCGTCGGCGCCGCGCAGCCAGCTCTGGCGGATGTACCCGTCCTGCACGTCCAGCGTGCCGCCGGACAGGTTGATGTCCGAGCCGGCGCGGGTGACCAGCGCGCCGCCGGTGAAGGTGGCGGTGCCGCCCTGGGCCAGCCATTCGCTTGCCGTGCGCCCGCTGGTGGCCAGGTAGCCGCCCACTTCCAGCAGGCCGCCGCCGGTGTACCAGCGCTCGCCGGCATAGCCGTTGGCGCCGCCGGGGACCTTGACCAGCGTGCGCCGGTCGATCCAGATCTCGCTGTTGTTGAGCAGCTTGCTGTCCCGGTTGACCGGCGCATCGCGCTGTTCATTGCCCTGGACGTCGATCTTCAGGTTGTTCGATTCCATGGCCAGGCGCACGCCGATGGCGCCCGCCACGTCCAGCCGCGCGCCGGCGTCGAGCAGGGTCTGCCTGCGCGCCGACACGGCGATCTGGCCGCCGGTGGCCAGCGTGGTCGAGCCGTCCAGGAACGAGGCCAGGTTGCCGCTCACCACTTCGATGCGCGGCAGGTCCGGGCGGTCGGCCACCGTGCTCAGATTGTCGAAGACGCCGGCCGTGTTGTTGTTGGCGATGCCGTCCAGCGTCTTGAGCGCGGCGGTACGCTGGCCCTCCAGGCCGGTCACGGCGGACGGCTCCAGCAGCACGGCGGTGACGCTGCCCGCGCCCAGCGTCACGCTGCCGCTGGCGTCGCTGGCGCGGTTCAGCAGGTGGATGGCGCCGCGCGCGCCGATGTCGGTGCTGGCGACCAGCACGCCGTCCTGCCGGATCTGATGGCCGGTCAGCGTGATGTCGCCGGTGGTGGCGCTGATCAGGCCGCTGTTGCGCACCAGGCCCGCCGTGCTGGCGGGCTTGAGTGTGGCGCTGACTTCATTGCCGGCCGTGGTGGACTTGAGGTTGCCGTCGGTGCCGTAGCCCTTGCGGATGTAGAAGTCGTCGCCCGCCGCCAGCGCGGTCTGGCCGCCGGGCGTGGCGATGGCGCCGGCGTTGTGGACCTCGCGGCCCAGCAGCAGTACGTAGCCGCCGCCCTTGGTCGCGGTGGTGGACGCGGCGGTGTCGATGCGCGCGCCGGCCTGCACCTGTATCTGCCCCAGCGCGTCCTTGAAGGTGGGCAGCGTGCCGTTGGCATCGGTATAGATGCCCTTGTCGCGGAACTGCTGGTCGGTGATGGTGGCGGCGGCGGCCACCAGGTTGCGCGCGTTGACCTGGCTGGTGCCGGTGAAGATCACGCCGTTCTGGTTGACCACCAGCACGGTGCCGTCGGCCTTGATCGCGCCGTGGATCTCGCTGGGTTTCGCGGACGCGCCCACCACGCGGTTCAGCGCCGCGTCGGACGCGTTCTGCTTGAATTGCAGTGTGGTGTTGCGGCCGACGTTGAAGCTGTCCCAGTTCAGGATGGCGCGCGACTGCGTCTGCTCGATGGTCACGACCTGGCGGCCATCGACCGCGCTCTTCTGCGGCGCCTTGGCGCCTTCCCATTTGGCCTGCGCGCCCTCGGCCGCCCACAGGCCGCCCGGCGTCAGTCCGTCCGGCACGCCGGCGCCATTGGCGGCCGCCGCCGCGCGCGCGGCGGCCTGCGCAGCCT